>CAUPHX010000267.1:0-4791 GCA_963511125.1 uncultured Deefgea sp.
AGTGTGCAAAAGCTGTCGTTTTCATCAACAGCAAGACGGTTTGCCCTTTTGTGGTTTAACCCAGCAGCCTTTGCCTGTTGCAAGCACAGAGCTGATTTGTCGTGAACATCAGGACCCGGCATAGAGGAGCAAATAGATGAAAATGGGGTCTGTCTAGGGAGCAATGGCATAATCATTAGTGCTCAGTACACGGTTCTGTCGCATTAACTTTGCGAGGGCGAGTTTGCGCTGAACCAACCTCATGCCTTTTTTACACTGGACGGATTTTTCGTGCTAAAGCGTAAAACTGGTCTGCAAACGACAGGTGCTTATGCTGGCGAAAAACGAGTTCGAGTAGCGGAAAAAACCGGATCGCCCAACGATTAATCGTTGGGCGATCGACTGATGCACCTCGCTCCAGCATCATTTCTTCAAGATGGCGGTAGCCCAATGGATAAGCAAAATACCAGCGAATGCAAACCAAGAAAATTACAATGGAAAACGCATTTTTTTGGTGTCGAGATTTGTGATATCGCCTTCTGTTTAGTCGGGCTTAGTGTAAACCAAGCCAGCTAGCCGAAGTTAATGCGACAGAACCGTTAACCACGCAGCCTGTTTCATTGCATACAACAACGATGGGTATCGCGTTTTAAGCAAGACAATTTAAATTAGCCAACATTCTTTTGAGTTGCGATTGCTCTGGACTGCCTAGAGGCAACAATGGCCGACGCGGCCCACCCAAGGCCATACCTTGCAACGCAAAGCCTGATTTGATCGCCGCGGCTAAACCAGACTTAACAATAAACTCTAAAAATTCATATTGTTGATAAAACAGCTCTTTACTTTTTTGGGCATCCCCGTTTTTCACTGCAGAAAATAATTGTTTCGGTTGATCTGCAATTAAACAAGGTGCTACGGTGCACCAACCAACTGCACCAGCATTGAGTGCTTCAAGCGCCATGTGATTGCAACCATTAAAGAATGGCACCGTGCCAGCAGAAAGTGTATAAATTTTATGCATACGCTGTATATCGCCTGAACTTTCTTTAATCATAATCGCATTCTTTATATTAGCGACCATTTTTAGCATAAATTGAGGTGACATATCAACGCCACATGTGGCGGGATTGTTATAAATCATTATTGGCAATGGACTAGCATCAGACACACTTTGAAAATGTGAAAAGATCTCTTCTTCACTTAATTTATAATAAGAAAATGGCGAAAGCATAATCACATCTGCGCCAATATGATGTGCATATTTGGCCCGTTTTATGGCTTGCGCGGTTGTTAATTCGGCAATGCCAATTACAACCGGAACTCGGGCAGCAATATGCTTCACGGTAAAGCTCGCAACACTCTCCCATTCACTTTCGCTTAAATAAGCTGCTTCACCAGCGCTACCTAATGCTGCTATGGCATCAACCTGCGCATTCAGCAAGGTGTCAAGTACGTAAGCTAATTTATTAAAATCTACCGCTTGAGTTTCATTGTCAAATGGGGTGATTGAGTAACCAATAATTCCTGATAAATTCATTGTCGTTTTCCTTAGATACAATCTGGGTTAATTTTTAAAGCTTGCCTGGCGTAATATGCGAAATTAATTCTATTTCGTTTGTCAGTTGAAACCCAGTCATGGGCTTCTTGGGCTAAATCGTGAGGTAGCGGTTTAATTTCTCCTGCCGCCATGGCTAACAATTGCAATTGAGCCGCACGCTCAATTAATATTGCGAGATTGCATGCTTCTTCGATATTCTTGCCGATGACCAGCTGCCCGTGATGCGCTAGGAATACCGCACGATTCTTACCCAGCGCAGCAGAAATTAATAAGCCTTCTTCATTCCCTACGGGCACCCCTGGCCAATTCGGCACAAAAGAGCAATCGTTATACAGTCCACATGTATCCATTTGCGAAATGATCAAAGGCACCTCTAGCATGGATAAAGCGGCAATATGCGTAGGGTGGGTATGAATAATGCAATTAACTTCTGGATGCTCTTTATAAATCCAGGTGTGGAATCGATTCGCAGGATTGGCCATCCCCTCGCTAGCTATAGGCTGTAAATCTTGATCAACTTCAATCAAATTTTCAGCGCTAATTTCATCAAAGCCTAAGCCAAATCTTTGTGTTAGAAAGGTGTTTTTGGCGTCGGTACGGCTGGTGATTTGCCCTGCCAATCCTGAAACATGTCCTTTATCAAATAAAATTCTGCAAGTGAGTGCCAACTTTTCACGCTCTGTGAATTCACGGTCTTGAATTAAAACTTGCATAGCTTGCTGCGCATTTTGCATCAGCGTTTCTTTCGCCGTATTGAATGTCTTCATCCGAGTTCCTCTCTCATTTACGTCTTGACATGGCATCAAGATAGCGATAGTTTGGATTAATGGTAAGGGCCAGAAATGTAAAATTGAGGGGTCCAGAGATGGGGGGTATATTAAGAACTTGGGATGTACAGTTTTCATTTGAAGACAGTCCCGGCAAAACAATAAATGCCAAGTTGTTGAACCATATAACAAAAGACATACTTAGCGGGCGATTAACACCAGGTTGTATGTTGCCTGGATCACGCGCTTTGGCTGAGCAATTAGGAATTAATCGCAAAACGGTGCAGCAAGTTTATGAAGAACTTGAGGCGCAAGGCTGGCTGAAAAGCAAGTTGCGTTGCGGCACATTTGTATCAGATACATTACCCGAGCAAAGCTTGTCAGCAGCAGACTCTGGTTTGATTAATAGCTCTAAAAAAACGACATCCTCATCGACATTGCTCAAGAGTTTATATTTAGATGCTCTGGCCTTGGCGGATTGCGTTGCCATTAGCAATGACGGCACGCCAGATGCACGTTTAATTCCATATGAGCTATTAGCGCGGACATATCGGCGTGTCTGCATTAACTTAAGTCGGCAGTCTAAACTTGGCTATGGCGATCCACGCGGTGCAATTGAACTGCGTACCTCAATACAAAAAATGCTAGCGAGTGATCGTTTTATGTCTTGTTCTGAACAAGAAATATGTATTGTTCGCGGCAGTCAAATGGGGATTTATTTGGCAGCTAGAATATTAGATGCCGAGAAAGGCGCCATAGTCATGGAAGATTTATGCTATTTACCCGCCCAAGCCGCGTTTAAAGCCAATGGATTCAAAATCATAAAATGTCGATTAGATGAGCAAGGACTCGATATTGAGCATTTACGTGAAATACTCGCTAATCATGCGGTATCCGGCATTTATGTCACGCCCCATCATCAATATCCAACCACCGTTTGTTTACCCATGCATCGAAGATTAGCATTGTTAGAATTATCTAAATTATATCAATTTTCAATTATTGAAGATGATTATGATCATGAATTTCACTATAACACTAATCCAATACCGCCATTAGCCAGTCTACCCAATTCTGAAAACGTAATTCATATCGGTTCTTTATCTAAAGTATTAGCGCCAGGGCTTAGGTTAGGCTATATCGTTTCAGATTCGCAATTCATTGAACGAGCAGCCCAAGAAATCGTGCTAATTGATCGGCAAGGCAATTCAATAACAGAGCATGTTATCGCTGATTTAATGGAGTCGGGGGAAATAAAACGTCACATCCGCAAAGTGAGGCGAGAGTATAAAGAAAGAAGAAACCATGCCGCGCGCGAGTTTACCCGCGTCTTTGGTGACCAAATTTCATTTACCTTGCCAACTGGGGGGCTTGCTATTTGGGTTGATATCTCTCAATTAACTCAAGATAGAGATATTTCAGACTTTAGCAATCGAGACTCAACACTCAGCACTTTTTTCGCTGCAGAGCAGAAAACAGCAACCCACATTCGCTTTGGTTTTGGGGCAATTAATGAGGCTGAAATCAGCAATTCAATCACCAAGTTATCACTCGCCTTATTAGACTAAAACTGAAGCAGTAGGATTCTTACCAATCCTATCAACTTAAGCCATCAGACCGTTGCTTTGTAAGCAATGTAATCGTGAACAAATCAAGACGAGGAGGAAGAAATGGAACTTGATATAAAAAACTTTGACAACCTAAGAAGACAGCAATTCATCTATCCGTCACTATATAACTCCACAAGAAAAAATCAATTTGAATTAAAATACACAGAACTTGAAAACATTGATGTCATAATCAAAAACCCCAGCAAGGGAAGAGGTTCCCAATCACACTTCTATGCCCAGCATTTCGTCTACCTAGAGCAACTCTGGATTTGGATGCTTGATTACACCGCTGGCGTAGATCTTGACGAACTAGCACCAAGGGTAGCCGAAGTCGTCAATATTTTTTCTGATTGGTTTGAAGTTAATAAGCTATTAACGAAACGTTTAGCAATTGAATTTGGCGAAGAATTAGATCCTAATGCCGCCGCACCAGATTTTTACAATCTTCTCGATTATGAAGACACACTGCAATTGCTTGGCATTGCTTTGTTATTACGCGATGAAATCAGCGTATTGCGAATTATTGAATGTTTGAAATTCTATCGCGGAAGCGATGGATTATTTGAGCAGCTAATTTTTGATTACGTCGACGACGGTAAAGATAGCGAACAACTATTCCACGATGCCCCCTATCGTTTATTACTACAAGTATTTTTTGAAGAAGATAAAACAAAAGGCGTTGAATTTTTGCAGGAATATTTGAAATCTTGGTATCCGTACATGGAGGGCGCTCGTTGGTGGGGGTGTCTAGTATTTTGTGTAAACGCTTTTTTAAAATGCGGGCATCCGCTCTTCAAATTGAATACTGAACCGTACCAACGCCGCTCGCCAGTCGCGGATTGGCATCGTCCATTTCTTACTAATATTCTGTAGCGCC
>CAUPHX010000268.1:0-4786 GCA_963511125.1 uncultured Deefgea sp.
CAGGCCGTAGCCTTCGTAACGGGTTTCGAGGTAATCAACGCCGTCGAGCGTGCCAGAGCCGCGTTTGACGGCGCTTTCGATATTGTCTTTTGGCATGGATTGCGCTTTGGCTTTATCAATCGCCAAACGCAAACGAGGATTCATCAAGACATCGCCGCCGCCCATTTTGGCCGCAACGGTGATTTCTTTGATCAGTTTAGTGAAAACTTGGCCGCGCTTGGCATCTTGACGGCCTTTGCGGTGTTGAATATTTGCCCACTTGCTATGACCTGCCATGCTGCACCTGTGTTTTTCAATGAGTCGATAGGGCGATATTCTAGCACGCCGCCGCAAGGTGAAAAATATCCGTCATGGTGCGACAACACGATCTGGATTAAATTAGGGTGAAATTGATTGAGGACGCAAGCAATGCATCGAATTCGCAACTGGGGTATTTATCTGTGGGCATCACCAGCGAGTGCGTGTGGCTTAATACTGGCACTGCCTTTATTGCTCTTGGGTGGAAAAATCAAACAGGAGACGGGTGTATTGGAAGTTTGCGCGCCGCCCTGCTTCGCCACATGGCATCACCGTTTTGGCGCGATTACCTTTGGTCATGTCGTCATCGCGCGTGATGCTGAGCACATGTGTTCCTTGCGCGCCCACGAGCGTGTGCATGTACGGCAATATGCGCGCTGGGGCATCTTGTTTTTTCCACTGTACTTGGGTTCAAGTTGCTGGCAATTACTGAATGGTCGACGATTTTACCGTGACAATTGTTTTGAGCGCGAAGCGTATGGCGATGCGCCGAAGTCGCACTCAAAGCGCTGAGCCGTGTTGACCGAAGTAGCGTGGCGTGGCGTCAACTTGCCACGGAGGGTATTTTTCCATCACTGCAGCAAGTAAGTCAGATTCGACAAATTGTGCCAACCAGACTTGTAAAGCCTGCGGTGCACTCTGCTGAAACCACGTGATATCGACAGCAGCAAACTGTCGGACAAAGGGTGCCATGGCTGCATCGGCAAGTCGAAACCGAGCATCGATCAGGCAGGTATATTGCTCTAGCCTTTGATTAATATTTTCTAGCAGCCAATACATCGCTTTATTTTGATGCTCGGTCGGGCTTAATGCTAAATCCCGTTCTGGATATTTATAGGCGTCAAGTAGCGGTTTAAATTCAATGTCGTGGCGTGAAATCAAATCATTTTGCTCGGCGGCGAACGCATGCGGCTGCCAATGATTGGGATCCGATTGCGCTAGCGCCCAATGCATAATTTCTAAACTTTGCTCAATGACCTTGCCATCCGTTAGCACCAAGACAGGGACCGTGCCTTTGGGCGAGGCGGCAAGTAATCCGGCGGGTTTATCGCGCAGCACGACTTCACGCAATTCAACGACCACACCACTTTGCCATAAGGCCAACCGTGCGCGGATCGCGTAGGGGCAGCGGCGAAATGAATACAGGATAGGAAGATTCGTGTTCATGGTCATGCCATTAAATGTAATGTGTCAGCCGCGCGAGCAGGCCGCAAGCCAGCCAACTGACCGCCAATAAGCCAACCGGCTTTACTGTGCGGTGAATGCCCCAACCTGCCGCAAGCATTAATAATAAAACCATTCCACCGCCCCAAAACGCGGGCAAATGACCAATAATCCAGCTGCTGCTGATACCAATCAAGAGCCAAGACGTGGCGCTGAGAACAATTTTTTGTGCACGACTCGGCGCGGGGTCCGGTGCAAGACTGGGCAAATTCACTAAAAGTGGCGCCAGAAATCCAGCGGGGTCTTGCGCAATGCCTTTGACCAGCGCGGTCGAGACGGCAGGCGTTGCACCGGCAGCGAGTAACATGCCTTGCAAGCCAAGGCTAGCTTCTGCGCCGGGTGTAGATTCTTCGTCTGATTCGGGGAGCGTTGTTGGAGGGGTAAATTGTCGAATAGTGCGCCAAACTTGCCATGCTGCACCACCAAGGCCTAAGCACCATGCGGCGAGTTGCTGGCTGGCGGGTAGTCGATTAAATCCCAGTAGCAACGCTAAGATACAACCCGAAAACAGCAGCGCATCATTGGCTTTGTGCTGTGCCAGCGCCCAGAATTGTTGGCTGGCAGTTTGATAGAGATTGAGTCCTTTAATACCAAGTTTATGTAGTATTGCTTTGCATGCTTTGATACCAAAAGCATTCAGAGCAATACTCATCACTACTGTTGTTTTGCTTTTAGTTGAAGCGGGGTATTTTTGGGCGATTTCCAGCCAGTACCATTGCCGCGGGGAGCCAGATTCTAGATCAGATAAAAGTCGGATCAGAGTGCCTTGTTCAGCTGTACTGAGCATTTGATGCTTCATCCGATGACCAAATAATCAGCAAGTAGGCCCAAAAAAATTCTCGCGCCGATTTGATTGTTTTTTAGAAAAGCAGCAAAACATGCCTCGCGATCACGAGTGCGGATTTGTTTGTATTGTTCTTCAGTCTCGTACACCACGAACACTAAAGCGCCAAAATAAAACCAACTCCGCCCTGCAAGGATACCGATGTAGACCATCAGCGCTAAAAATCCTGCAAAGCAGAGCATCACAGCAGCAACGTCGTACTTTCCAAAAGTGATCGCCGAGGTTTTGATGCCGATTTTCAGATCATCGGGTTTATCGACCATCGCGTATTCGGTGTCATACGCCACCGTCCACAGCAAATTAGCCAGCATCAGCAACCAAGCAATCAGCGGAATAGCGTTGGTTTGTGCGGCAAACGCCATCGGAATGCCAAAACTAAACGCAATGCCAAGGTAGGCTTGAGGCACGGCTAAAAAGCGTTTGGTAAATGGGTAACTGCCAGCTAAAAACAGCGCAGGAATCGTCAACAGCAGTGCCATGCGATTCAGTGGCAGCGCGACCAACAAGGCCAATAGTGCCAAAGCCGCAGCAAAATACAGCGCGTGCCGCGATTTGATTTCACCGGTTGCCAGCGGCCGATTTTTGGTGCGTTCTACATGGCCATCAAAATCTCGATCGGCCCAATCATTGATCACACAACCCGCAGAGCGCATGAGCCAAGTACCTAGGCAGAAAATCACGACTAAATGCCAATCCGGCCTGCCCTGCCCCGCAATCCACAGCCCCCACAGCGTCGGCCACAGCAATAATAAAGTACCGATGGGTTTATCCATGCGGGCGAGGCGGAAGTAGGGAGAAAGGCGCTGTTTGAAGGGTATGGTCATTTAAAAGGCATGGCTAATGGGGTTAAAAAATCAGTCAAAAAGACTTCTGTGACCAGTAATTGATCATTGCCAGAATAAAACACGGATCGCCGCGCCCATAATGTGGCTGCTTGCGGGCCTACTGCGGCAACGGCTTTTTGCCATAGCGGATGACGGTGATTGAGTTTGCGCCACGCTAAGTGTGAGCGGCAGATGGTCGGATCGGCGAACAGCAGTGCGCCCAGCGGGCGACTACCTGAGCGACCAAATAAATGAAACCCACCATGCAAACTAGCGCGAGTGGTAATGCTATGTGCAAACACCAAGGGTTTGCCATTTGAGCAAAGCAGCACTTCACGCGTTGCCACTGTCGTTTGCTGGCGAGGCAATTGCAAAATGGCACACTCATCTTGATGCGGCGTTTGCCAGCCTTGCTGCAACACGCGCACGCTAAATTGCGGAAAATGCGCCATCAGGCGTTGTGTTAACGAGCCGCGCTCATTCAACCACGGACGTAAATCACGCGGTGCAGTCATTAAGAGAGAGTGCCAAAAGGCGGTATGCGGCATAACAATACGGGCAGCAAAAGAATGCCGTGATTATGCCACAAGAGGACGTTGCCATTTTGGCGCGCTGTTGCTGTGCTTGGCTGCAAAAGTGGGAATGAAAAAGTAGCTCGATTTCATACGAACCACTCTTCAATGTGAACCACTGCCTTTGTGCATCATCATGCCTTCAATGACGCCACAGGCGATGCGTGGTCCCGAATTGCCGGCAGGTTGGCTTTGGTAATCATCGGGATTGGCATGAATGATGACGGCGCGGCCGATGACATTATTTGGCGCACCTGGAGTCAGGCTGACCGTGTGCAGCATGAGTTTGACTTCGACATTGCCCGCACCATCCGCTTTGAGATTGGGCATATCACCGACATGGTGCTCACCTGTTTGAGTGCCATGCGCTTGCTGGCTGGGATTAAAATGCCCGCCAGCACTGGTGAAGTCGGCTTTACTGCAATCGCCTTTGTCGTGGATATGAAATCCATGCTCAGAATTGGGCTTTAAGCCGGTTACTTTGGCGTGCAGCATCACGTGGCCATCCATTTGGTGCAACATCACCATCCCCGCCACCGTTTGTGACTCCGCCGCTTGCAGCTTGGCGTGTGCCATGGGCGCTTTGTGCTGTTCAGTCGCTACACAGGCGGTTAGCACTAAGGCCATTAACGGCCAAACTCGCTTTCGATTTTTAATTAAGTCCATGATTTAACTCCTTTCATTGAGTCTTGAGCCTATGTAGTCGTCGTGTTTGCGCAAGAAGATTTGCGCAATATCGAGTTTGAACGGGGCTAATCATTTCGAAGCCATATTCTGCGTGTTCCGCCATAAGGAAAGATAGCCAGTGGCTAAAACACCGCGAAAGGTGATCGCGGTGAGTCCTTGCCAGCTCAAGTGTTTGTTTTGCAATGGGGTGATTCAAATCGGGGGGTGTCTAGTATTTTGTGTAAACGCTTTTTTAAAATGCGGGCATCCGCTCTTCAAATTGAATACTGAACCGTACCAACGCCGCTCGCCAGTCGCGGATTGGCATCGTCCATTTCTTACTAATATTCTGTAGCGCC
>CAUPHX010000269.1:0-4784 GCA_963511125.1 uncultured Deefgea sp.
CGCGCCACTTCGAGCAATAAATCTTCGCGCAAAGTGCAGCAAATACAGCCATTGCTCATCTCAATGAGTTTTTCTTCGCCACGGGCAAAACCGCCTTGATGAATCAATTCGCCATCGATATTCACGTCGGACAAATCGTTCACAATCACCGCCACGCGCAGGCCCGCACGATTTTTAAGCACATGATTCATCAAGGTCGTTTTGCCTGCCCCCAAAAATCCAGACAACACCGTAACGGGTAAACGCTTTGTCATTTTGTCTCTCCTTCAAAAAAGCAGAGCATACCTTTATGCAACTGAGTTGCGCAACTGTGTTGCATTAATATCGAGAATCAAACCAGCATAAAAAAACCACCTCATCGGAGGTGGCTGGTATTGAGCGCTTCAATTTACAACTGTTTGGGATCTGGATAAATCAGCGGTGTTGCTTGCAACGCCTTTTTTAATGAGGGTGGTGGCGTAATACCCATCGACATATACACGCTGGTGAGTTTATCGACACCAATATTGGCCGGACGAATCCATTCCTTAGGGATGTACAACAAGCCACCGCCAATTGGAATCGGGGCTGTTGGTACTAAAATCGCTAGATATTCTCGGCCGTCAATTTCGATCGGTACTGGATTAGGCATCAAGGCCAACACGGCCACCCCATCGCCACCAAATAAGCACCAAACGGGGCTCATGGCACCGATATCGGCGTCTTGTTTTTGATCCAGCAAACCGACAAAACGATCCGCCATATTATACATCGCACCAATGATCGGAATTCGACGAACGGTTTGATCAATTAAAGTCGTAATCGGTTTTTTTAATCTGGATTGCACCAAAATACCCAGCGGATAAATCGCGCCGATCAGCATCACCCAACCAATGAGATAGCCGAATACGGGATGATCCACCACCGGTTGGCCAATAATTGAAAACAATTGTCCGACCAAACTTTTTGGGCCGAGATAGTCATTTAGCAAATTCACTACCCACGCCAACAACGATAAAGTCAGCAGTAATGGCAACAAAGCCAGTAGGCCGGCCAGCCACGTCGTCACAACACTTTTTACACTACGCTTAATCATCCACACTCCAAAAAACTACAGGTATAGCCTCACAGGCAACACCAATAAAAGTCCAGCACAAGATACTACCCTAGCAAACTACACCTCGCGATACTGCTTCTTATCCACTGATTTCATTTTTTCAAATTCACTACGCAAGATGCAGATCAATTCACCATCGCCAATGCCGCGCACTGCGACAGCGCGGGTCACGATGCGATCGGTAAAAAACGGCGTGGTACGGATGTCTTCTAAATCAAAGCCGCGCCGGTTAAAGGCAAAACTACTGCCGGGCAACTTTTGCATCCGCGCCGCCATATTGATACACGAACCGACATAATCATTACCCTCGCCCACTGAATATACCGTACCGCGCGCCAAGCCAACCCGTAATCGCGTCGGCGGCTCGACCACCCGCGATTTGAGCGAGGGCAAAAAGTCGGTTTGATACTTTTTACAGATACTCCACGTACTGGCAATCACATTACGCATCGCCGCCTGCGACAGCCCCTTGCTCGACCAAATCACCAGCAGCCCATCCCCCATAAACTTAGTAAAAAACGGCAACGGACACCACAAAGCCACGCCTTCTACTTCATCTTTTTGCTTCATCTGATTGCGCAGCTCATCCATCAGCCAGCTTAAAAAAGGATGTAAAAAACTCGGCACTGATAAATGTGGATCAATCTGATTGCAAAACTGGCTAAAGCCTTCCAAATCAAACACCGCCGCAATGGCATCGGTCGGCTTGGATTCGAGTGTCAAATTCCCCAATCCCAACATCGACGCATTAAAGCGATCAAACGCAGGATAGCTCAACAATTTACGGCGATGACCATCAATGAGGGTACGCACATAATCGGCGCTACGGGGTTTATAGGTGGGCATGGTCGGCGTGGTAAGTGACTAATCGGCGAAAGCTTATCTTACAGCATCAAGCGACATAATGCGCTATTGCTCCCGAATCAACGAGTGTGACGTAGGCGGTTTTGTTAAAGCGCATCACTACCCAGTAAATAGGTCGTTCTGTCATATTTTGGTGATATAAAAGCACCTCAAACTGCAATAACGACGATAAAGGCCAGTGGAATGGATCGTGGTTTTTTTAAGATTTTAGGCGCGCAATTCTTTTCCGCACTGGCGGACAACGCTTTGTTTTTCGCGGCTTTAGCCTTACTCAAAGAGCGCCAAGCGCCTGAATGGCATTTATCGATGCTGCTCTGGTGCTTCACCCTCTCTTACGTGGTGATCGCCCCGTATGCCGGCTCTTTTGCCGATTCGATACACAAAGGCCAAGCCATGATGCTGTGTAATGGCATCAAGCTGATCGGCTGCCTTGGTATGCTGTTTGGGCTGCCGCCCATTCTAGCCTATGCGATAGTGGGTTTTGGCGCTGCCGCCTACTCCCCAGCAAAATACGGCATTATCACCGAATATCTACCGCACGAAAAACTCGTTGCAGCCAATGGCTGGCTCGAAGGCGCAACTGTCTTTGCGATTATTCTTGGCACAATGATTGGCGGGTATCTATCTGGAAGCAGCGTTAAAAATTGGCTAGAAAGCAATACCTATCTACAGCATTTTAGTAGTGCACAGTTTGCCATCATCATCATTACGCTGCTCTATCTGATTGCCGCCCTCATCAACAGCAAAATTCCCAAACTCAATACGCGCCTCAAGCCCTTTCATCTCAGCCCCGTTCACCAAGCCAAAGAATTTAGCTGGTGCCTGCGGCGTCTTTGGCGTGATCCGCAAGGCCAAACCTCTTTAGCCATCACGACGCTCTTTTGGGGCGCTGGCGCGACGATGCGCTTGGTCGTTTTGAATTGGGCGATTTTATGGCTGGCGATTGATTTAGAAACGGCGACGCGATTGATTGCGATTGTCGCGGTGGGAATCGCCATTGGCGCCATCATGGCTGGACGCTGGATTCCGCTGCGCAGTGCATTTTCAGTCATGCCCGCAGGGATTGGCATGGGCGTACTGGTTATTTGCATGCTGTGGGTCAACCAAATGGCTGTTGCTGCGTTATTGATGCTATTGATTGGTGTGTTATCCGGCTTTTTTGTCGTGCCGCTCAATGCGATCTTGCAACATCGTGGTCATCAGTTAATGGGCGCAGGACATTCGATCGCTGTGCAAAACTTTAATGAAAATTTAGGTATTTTGGCCATGGTCGGTATCCATGCTTTAATGGTTAAATACTTGAGTAGCCCATTGCCCGCAAATAGTAGCGCACTCTTAGAAGTTCAGTATGCCGCCCATGGAATTCCACCCATGCAGTTGATTATTATTGGTTTTGGCTTCTTGGTCATTCTCTGTATGAGCAGCATTATGCTGCGTTATCACTGCCAGCTAAAACACCAAGTGGCGCCACACGACAAGGTCTAAGATGGGTTTAACTTTAGGCCGCCACGCTAAATCGTTTTTTGCTGAACTTGCGAACTATCGCAAATCATATTTTATTGAGTGAATGAATGAATAGATTATCCCTCGCCTGTATCACTGGCGTTTGCTTGCTGAGTTTAGTCGCGTGTAGCAAATCTACCGATAGCAAAAAGCCAAGCACCGAAAAACGGCCAAGCAATATCATCAGTACCCAAGTCAAAATCGGCGCACTCGCGCACGAAATCAATGCGGTTGGACACGCCGAGGCACTACAAACCGTTGAAGTTCGACCACAAATCACGGCGCAAATTGCGCAAATCCATTTCAAAGAAGGCGATCAAGTGAGCGCTGGGCAATTACTGTTTACGCTGGATGCCGATAAAGCAAAAAGCCAAGCAAGCCGAGGCTTGGCGCTAACCGAAAAAAGTAAAGCCGAATACGCTGAAGCCGTCCGCAACCTCAGACGCACCCAAGAGCTAGCACAAGCGGGTTTCGTATCGGAATCGGCGGTTGATACCGCGAGCGCCAAAGTAGACAGCTTAAAAGCACAAGTCGCCGCAGCCAAAGCCGATGAAAGCGCCAATGCGGTTGAACTCGCCTACACCCAAATCAAAGCCCCCATCACTGGCCGAACCGGCGCAGTCAGCCTCAAACGCGGCAGTTTGGCGCAAGCGAATTCAAGCCTTCCGCTCGTGACCATCAGCCAAACCGATCCGATACAAATCAGCTTTAATATCAATCAAAGCGATCTAGCCGCCGTGCTCACCGCGCAAAGCAAAGGACCAATCAAAGTCACCAGCCAACTCCCTAACGGTGAACAACGTACTGGTGAATTGCTGTTTCTCGACAATACGGTGGATAAAGCCAGCGGTACTTTGCTCGCCAAAGCCAAGTTTGCGAATCAGGATCAACAACTTTGGCCAGGCCTGAGCAGCAGCGTCACCATCAAACTGGCCCAGCAAAGCGGTTTAGTCGTACCACTGCAAGCGGTGCAAACCGGCCCAGAGCAACGTTTTGTGTATGTGATTGATCAAGATCAGCAGGTTAGAGTCCAACCCATCACCTTGATTCGAAGTCAAAACGATATAGCGCTGATTGAAGGCGTCGCAGAAGGCACTCGCATCGTCAAAGAAGGCGGGCAAAACCTCCGCCCAGGTGGCAAGGTCATCGAAGCGAGCCGTGCCAATATGAAGGCCAGCGCGAACGCCAGCGCCGTGCAAGGAAATAAATAATGAGCCACGGTATTTCTTGGTGGGCGATTCATCGCCCCGTGGCGACGCTGTTGCTGTGGATTGCCGTCATGGTTGCTGGCACGATGGCTTGGTTTCATCTACCGATTGCC
>CAUPHX010000270.1:0-4768 GCA_963511125.1 uncultured Deefgea sp.
TGATTGAGTTGCTTTGGAAGCAAGCCAAGTATCACTGGCGCTGTTTTACAACTTGGACTGCAGAGCAACTGGTCAGTGAAGTGACAAAGATGCTTGATAAGGTCGGAGACATATTCAAGCTTAGTTATGCGTAGTTACTTAATTGGTCAGGGAATTGGCTGAGCGAGTTAGACATAGTTAATTCTTCGCTAGGTATAGCTGGCTTTCAATACGGCTCAGTAAATTCACCCAAGTTTCGCCCGCTTGGCTTAATGTGGCTGCTACAGGATTACCATTTGCCTCAAATGGAAGTAATTTCAATATGTTTTCAATATTGATTTGTTGTCTATTTAATTCATCTGCCGCAATTTGTGGCGTTAAAATCGCAAAAAGGCCATCTGCATATCGACAAAATTGACTGTTTTCACTGCAAATTGTGGCCATTAAATAGAGCTTCCTTTGCCATGAAAAAAACTGATTGTTGAGGGGCAGGCGAATAAAAATGACACCCAGGTTGCTATTCTCACTCAGTTTTTTCGTTAATTGTTGTAACCACAAAGAGCGGGGCAGGTGATTGTGCGGCAAATACGTGGTTGACTTAGTAGGGCGCACTACGACATTGCGTGTCTGGCGCAGAGCATCAATTTGCTGAGCTAAGCGCAGAAATTGGACCGAGCTAAATTCTCTTGCGCCTTGTTGCTGGTGCTGCGTTAGTTCACCTAAATCAAGTAGGCGATATTGTTTAAAACTAGCGAGTGCTTCGTCCCAATCAGCTTGTTGCTCTGCGTATTGAGAGCGAGTCAACGCAATTTGGCTTTGAAATGAGTGTAATTGGTAGCGTTCAGCTAAATCATGCGCTCGATTTAGATGTTCCAGAGGACTATTGAGGCTTGCTAAATCAACTTGGGCCAGCGTAATGAGTGTCAGACATTGCGCCCAAACCAAATGCTCTTGATTGTTGATGGTCTGCCATGCAATTTGGCATTCTTTAAGAGCGCGTACCGTATTGCCTAGGGCAAGCCAAGTTCGTGCGCGATAGTTACAAATCTCAGCCAGCCAAGTGGGATTATTTAATGTTTTTAAATGGCGTGTCCCTTGCTCTAAACTGGCCAATGCTTCGTCAAAATGACCGAGCCGAAGTCTTTCTCGACTGAGACAAATTGCGGCTTTAGCGGCGTGAGTGGGGCTTTGAATCCACTGCGCTTGATCATAGGCTCGGCTTAATTCAAGTAGCGATTTTTCGTGTTGCTGATTAATGGCCCAGAGATTTCCCAAGCCGATCATGATATCAATTTCGAGTGTCGGATGCTGCACGGACTGCATTAGCTTTAGACACTTTAGCCATTGTGATAATGCATGGGTATATCTGCCTTTAGCAACGTAGATAAGGGCTGATAGGTGATACGCCTCAGTTAATAGGTAATTTTCGCCGTCCACTTTGGCAAATTGAATTGCTTGTTGAATGATGCTGCTGGCATGGTTAAAAGACATGTCGGCCCAAAATAACTGGGCAAGATAGAGTTTTGCTTCGGCGATGCCATGTGGATAATTAAGGTTTTCTGCGCTGGCGAGTATGGATTCAATCTGTGTACGCATTTCTGCGGGCGAGTGACCGTGCTGGCTTTTTAGCTCAAGCAGTTGTAGATCAATTGATAAAACATTCTGGTCCATAGCGGCGCTTGAAAAACGAAAAAAGCTGGAGAAAATAGGTAATTAAATCGACAAATGCAAAAGAGGTAGTGTAACTGATTTAGACTACTTTGCCCTGTAACTCGACGGGCTGTTGCGCAGCAAATACGATATTAAAAAAGCCAATCAGTTTAGATTGGCTTTTTTAAATTAACGGATGTAGAAATTCGCTTTCTACTGTAATCAATTCATTGATTTATTTACTGGCTTCGATTTGAATGCGCAACGTAACTTCATCGCTGACTGCAGGCACAAAAGTCGCCATACCAAAATCACTGCGTTTAATGGTCGTAGATGCATCTGCACCACAAGTTGGTTTTTTGCTCATTGGGTGAGCGCTGCATTTAAAACCGCTGACTTGAAGTGTGACTGGCTTGCTCACGCCGAGTAAAGTCAGTTCACCCGCCACGCTCACCAATTTGTCGCCATTAAATTTAAAATCTTTACTTTTAAATGTCATGCTTGGAAATTTTGCTGTATTGAAAAAATCTTCACTTTTCAAATGTGCATCGCGTTTTTCCCAGCCAGTACGCAAGCTTGTGGTATCAATTTTGATATCAGCAGCTCCCGTTTTCTTTTCCATATCGAGTGTAACCGTGCCACTACTCGTTTCAAATGAACCCCGTTGAGTTGAGTAACCTAAATGGTTAACTTCAAAGCTTGGGTAAGTGTGTGAAGGGTCGATGGTATAGACTTCAGGTGCTGCAAACGCGCTGCTAGCAATCGCTGAAAAGAGGGCTGCGGTAATGATTTTTTTCATGGTGTAATACTCCAGAGGTTTAAAAATTAGTCTGCTTTGCCGGTGAGCAGCAGTTTGTATTTCACAGTAACTTCGTCGGCTACCGTGCCGGTGTCAGCCCAAACGCCGTCACCAATTTTGTATTGCAGACGCAGTAATGGCACTGAGCCTTCCAGCAATAAATCGTTTCCCACAGGTTTTGCCAACATGGTACCGACAACATCACGGGTCATGCCTTTCATGGTGAGCTTGCCTTTGGTTTCAAATTTTCCAGCGCCCAAAGCTTTGACACTCGTGGCAACAAAGGTGGCTTTGGGACTGTTGGCCGTATCAAACCAGGCTTTTTTCTTGGCTTCGTTATTGCCATCGGGTCCACCCACATCAATGCTGGCGAGTTCGACGCTGATTTCAGCTTTGGCACTGGCTGGTTTTGTGGGGTCAAAATTAATCTTGGCCGTGAAATTTTTGAAACTGCCCTCAACAGGGGTATTCATTTGACTGAATGCAAAGTTAATCTGACTTTTTTGTGGCACGATCGTTTGTGCTGCAATGGCATGGCTGCCGATAATGAATAGACTCGTTGCTAGTAAAGTGCGAAGCATGGGTTCTCCAAGGAAGTTGGGTATTATTTTTTGGCTAAGAAAGGCAACATTCGCGCCAATGTACCGTCTTTATCAATGATGTAATGTTTTAACGAGCCAGCAATGTGCAGCACAATGAGCGCTAGCAGACCATAGGCCAAAATTTCGTGCATTTGGCTGAGTATTTTGCCTAGGTCTTCGCTTTTGCTGACCAAATCAGGCAAAGGGAGAACGCCCCAAAAAACGACGGGGTATCCTTTGGCAGAACTCATTAACCAGCCAACGAAGGGCAGTAAAAACATCAACGCATAGAGTAAGTGGTGAACGCCGATGGCCAACTTGCGTTGCAATGGTGGTAAAGCTGGATCTACAGCTGGAGTACCCCGTAGGAGTTTATAGCCAAAGCGTATGACAAATAAGCTCATCACGGTAATACCTGTCCATTTATGCCAGTTGATCATTTTGAATTTATCGGGCGACAAGGGCATGTCATCAAAAATCCAAGCAAAGGTAAACGCACAGCAGATTAATAGTGCGACGAGCCAATGTAAGCCTATTTGAAGTGCATCGTAGTTGCTAGGTGCGGCTTTTGTCATTGAGTGAGTTCCTTATTCAGTTAATCTGAATCGTTATGTGCATCATAAATGCAGAAGATGATTACTGATAGCGTAAATACTTGTGTATTTCATTCAAAAAAATTGATGAGGAGCGAAATACGTTGTTTTTTTGTATTCACAAGCCGACGAGAGGACGACACTGGCTGAATTGTGCCGTGAGTAGGGCAAAGTTTAGAGAAAACCAGTAGAATTGCCCGAAAAAAATGAAAGCACAAACAGGGGAAATTAAGTGGAAGAGATTGAAAAGTTTATCGGTGGATTTCGCCGCTTCCAGCATAAATATTTTGGTGAGCATCGTGATTTATTTGCTGAGTTGCAATCAGGGCAAAACCCAAAGACATTGCTAATTGGCTGTTCGGACTCACGCGTTGATCCTGCGATTCTGACCGACTGCGATCCTGGTGATTTGTTTGTGGTTCGTAATGTGGCCAACTTGGTGCCGCCGTATGAAATTGACGGTGCCTTTCATGGTGTATCTTCGGCAATTGAGTATGCGGTGGTCCATCTTGGTGTGAGCAAAATTATCGTACTCGGCCATTCTGGCTGTGGTGGGATACGCGCGTTGATGGACAACAGCGCACCCAAAACGGATGCCAATTTTATCGGTCGCTGGGTTAGAATTGCCGACGCAGCTCGT
Organism: uncultured Deefgea sp.; assembly: GCA_963511125.1. GTDB lineage: Bacteria > Pseudomonadota > Gammaproteobacteria > Burkholderiales > Chitinibacteraceae > Deefgea. Next base: position 4,243 of record CAUPHX010000270.1, read on the forward strand.
GAACAAGTCAAACGTGAATTGGCGCATAAAACGCCAGATGGACAGATTCGAGCTTGTGAAATGGCTGCAATTATCGTGTCATTGGATAATTTGATGAGTTTTCCATTCATTACTGAACGTGTACAAGATGGCAGTTTGAGTTTGATCGGCTGGTACTTTGATATTTTGCGTGGTGCGCTCTACGATTTTGACCAAGATAAAAATAAGTTCCAAGCTTTGGTTACATCATTAAAAGAATAAACGCTGCGATTGTAGGTCGGGGATCACGCATGACCACGACCTACAGCAAGCATTATTTGGATTGTTTTTTCGCTAACCAAGCGTCGATTTGTCCGCTGATAGCGGGGTCATCGGGTTCTGTGATTGAGCTAAACGCAGTCACAGGTAGAGGGTGTAGGATATTTTGTGTAAACGGTCACCATGCTGGAAACTACTGGCATACAAGGAATGATGATGACCGCACTAAAACCGATACCTAACGACTTAATTGATAGCTTACTGGCCAATTACCAAAAGCCAGAAGACA
>CAUPHX010000271.1:0-4746 GCA_963511125.1 uncultured Deefgea sp.
ACGCACAAGCAGGCATGTCATCAGCGCTGTCGCGCCTGATGGTGGTGGCAGAAAAATATCCAGACTTAAAAGCGAATGACAATTTCCGTGATCTATCGGCGCAGCTTGAAGGCACCGAGAACCGTATCGCCGTTGCCCGCAATCGTTATATTCAAGATGTTAAAACCTTCAACACGACGGCCAGGTCTTTCCCGAACAACCTCACCGCCAAAATGTTTGGTCTTGAATTAAAGCCCAACTTTAGTGTTGAAAATGAAAAAGCGATTTCCACAGCACCGACGGTGGATTTTAATAGCGAGAAAAAATAATGCAGCGCCTTTGCGCCTTACTTTTTATTCTACTAGGTATCTGCTTTAGCAACATATTACTAGCTGCTCAGGTGGCAATACCCAAACTCGACTATCGAGTCATTGATTTCACTCAAACGCTAAATACCGAGCAGATTGCCTCACTCACTCAGCAACTATCGAGCTTAGAGCAAGCCAAAGGTAGTCAACTCGCCATTTTAATGGTGCCAACAACGGGCGATGAGACGATTGAGCAATACAGTATTAGAGTGACAGATGAATGGAAGTTAGGCCGCAAAGGTATCGATGATGGCGTGTTACTGCTGATTGCCAAAGACGATAAAAAAGTTCGCATTGAAGTGGGACGCGGCTTGGAAGGCGCACTGCCCGATGTGATCACTAGCCGAATCATTCGTGAATACATTACGCCCGAATTCAGCAAAAATGACTACGCAGCGGGTATTCAGGCTGGTGTTGATCGAATTAGCAAAGTCATTCAAGGCGAACCACTTCCTGCACCGACCTCATATCAAGAGTCGGCACAAATAACGACGATTTTTGGTTTACAGCCAATGATGCTGGCAGGAATGTTGTTTGCGGGATTTATCCTCAGTCAGATTGGTGGCCGCTGGATCGGGCGCGGCGGGGTCGCCGCCATGAGTGGCGTTGCCGCCATCACCACTGGCACTCCTGTCATCATGGCGCTGCTGCTTGGCTTGGGGATGGCGATCGTGCTGAGCATTATCTCTAGCCGGATATTCATTGAATTAGTTGGTCTGTTCTTGAGTCACTCAGGCTCAGGCGGACGAGGTGGCGGCGGAGGCGGATTTAGCGGTGGAAGCGGCGGCGGATTTAGCGGCGGCGGGGGTGGATTTGGTGGCGGCGGCGCATCAGGAGGATGGTAATCATGCAAAGAGTTAAACGTTTATGGCAGCACATCAAGCCCAATCCTAATCGCACCCAATTTAGTAGCGAGTTAGCCAGTCAACTAGCCAATACCATCGCAACCGCCGAGCAAGGTCATCGCGGAGAGATTCGTTTAGTTATCGAGACTCGACTGCCGAGTGCGCTGATTTGGCAAAACGCAACGGCGCGTGCCCGCGCCATCGACTGGTTTAGTCAACTACGCGTCTGGGATACCGAACACAATACCGGTATTTTGCTCTATCTCTTGCTAGCGGAAAACAAACTAGAATTCATTGCCGATCGTGGCATCGCCAGCAAAGTACCGCAAGCCCAGTGGGATGAAATATGCGCCCAACTCCAAACTCATTTGGCCAAGCACCAAATTGAAATCGGCCTAAGCACAACCATTAGTCAATTAGGGCGATTACTGCAGCAACATTTTCCGCTTGGAAACGAGCAAGTCAATCCCAATGAGCTATCTAATGAGCCAGTGATTATTTTATAAAAATACCCCGCAAATGACTTAGGCTCTGTTGGCGTTTGTTTTTCTAGCGATAAAACAACCGTCAATAGAGGCAAGTATCTAATCAAAACCTTTGTGCAAATTAGCCTATAGCTATATACCCACAAAGTTAAAGACTGCGCGCCTTTTGCCACAACTCTGTTCCACCAATGCCAAACCCTTGCGCCCCATCGATCCGCAATGAACCCAGCATGGATTGCTCGGCCGGTGTTTCAACGGATTTTGCATAAACTTGTAAATCCAGACCATGCGCAATTTTGACAATCGCATCCAAAAAGAATTGGTTTTCTCGGTTTTGATCAATGTCCTTACTAAACGAGCCGTCGATTTTCAAGTAATTCACCTTCAGCGTACTGAGATAGGTAAACGAGCCAAAACCTCGACCAAAATTATCCAAGCCGACTTGCACGCCTAGCGCATGAACTTGTGCGATAAAGCTGCGTAAATCATCCAACTGCGCCAACGCTTCTTGCTCAGGGAGTTCAAAGCTCATTTGCTGTGCCACTTCAGGATAGGTGGTCAATTGCTCGATCAGCCAATTCACAAATTTGGGTTGTGAAATCGACGCGGGAAACAGATTAATCGCCAAGTGCAACGATTTATCTTTCAATAATTCCTGCATGCATAACTGAATAACAATTCGATCAAACTCTTGAATCAGGCCATGCCGTTTCGCCATTGGCACAAACAAACCCGCTGGAATTTGCTCGCCCAATTCATCCCGCAAGCGCAAAAACACTTCACGGTGGATCAATTGATTATCCACTGTATTCACTACCTGAGTATAAAGTTCTATCCGCTGAGAATTCAGCGCCTCCAGCAAGATACCCTTCCAATCAGAAGCACTCCAAGCGCCCATACCGCTGGCTTCTTGTGGCGTAAAGAAATGCATCACATTCGGGCCTTCGCTTTGCGCCGTCCGTAATGCTAAATCGACCTCTGACAGCCAATTATTTAAGCGCTGTCCGTGAAACATGGCACCACCAATATGCCCTACATCCGCAAAGGGTGTCATACCGCGCTCATGCAGGCTAGCAAGGCTATGCGATAAATGGCTGGCCAATTCACGCGCTTTATCAGCATCAATCCCGGCAAAAAATGCCGCAAATGTATTGCCACTCATCCTTGCCGCGAAGGCATCCGCACACTCGCTTTCTGCGACCAATTTCTTTACTAGTGCGGCGCTTTCGATCAACAGATTATCAACAACCCGAAAACCCTTTTGATCGTTAATTTCTTTTAAATGGCTGATTTCAAAAAACATTAATGCGCCATGCGTCAGTGGTTCATCCGCCGCGATGGTTTGTTTAACATGCATATCAAAATAGCGCCGATTGGCCAAACCAGTGAGCGTATCCAAATACGCTTCAGCGCGCATGCGCTCAATACTCGCCGCTTGCTCGGCAAACATTTCTTTCACTTTTTGCGTCATGCGGTTCATTGCTTGCACCACGCTACGCAAATCGAGCGTCCACGGTAATTCGCTTTGTTCTGGATATTCTCGATTGCAAATCGCCATCGCTTGCAGCTCGACCGCTTTGAGTGGTCGCAACACAAAATGTAAAATCACCACGCCCATCGCCAAGGTAAAGAGCGATGCCCCCAAAAACCAGTACAGCGCATTCATGCTACTGGCCCACAACGATGCATAGGCAATCCCAGGATTGGCGGCGATGGTAATGGTGCCTGCTTGCTGCCAACCGCTGGTCATCAAAGCCTCACCCACTGGTGTTTCGATATGAAATAGGCGAATAAACCAATCTGGCACTTGATTCACATGCGGCGGTGCAGTGCGCTCGATAACGAGCTTGCCTTCCACATCGACAATCCGAATGGTGCGATAGTAACCACTATCAAACACTGCATCGAGCATGCTTTGTACGATGATTTGATTATTTTTATCCATAATCAGCGGCGAGAGCTGCATCCCAAGCGACGTCGCCGTGTCTTGCGAAATGGTCGTCAGTTGCTCGGTCAAAAACGAGCGCGAATTTTGTACGCTCAGGTAAACCGTGCCGCAGAACAGCAAGGTAAACAACAAAACAATCATCAGAATCAACTGTTTGAGCAGTGTCATCATCGTCTCCTAGACGGGAGCCTACGTTAATCAAGCTCGCGCCCACGGCGCGACATGAGTTTATCCCAGTAACCAATATTGTTTTTTCTCGGTGCGGCATTCCCGCTAGTACGATCTTTGGCCAACCACAAGCCTTGCCCATTAAAGCCGTAAACGGGGGTTAAATCAGGGCGCTGTGAGGCCGAGCGGATTTCAGGGATTAAATTATCTAACACGACAGGTATGGCGGCAGGCGTCGGGTAATACGTTAAAACCATATGCGCCAAATTGGTCGGGCCATGCCCCGAGGCTTGCACATAACTAATACGCATTTTACTCTCGGCGACACCCAAGGCTTGCAGAGAAAAATATTTAGCAATCGCAAAGTCTTCGCAATCGCCGCGTCCTTTGACCAGCATCTCAACGGGCGTTGCCCAGTAATCCTCAACACCCCAGTTTTGGGCATCTGAAACAAACATAATTTGATTATTAAAATGATCATTCACCAGCTTGAGCTTAGTCATATCATCGGTTTTTTTATCGCTAGCGAGTAACGTTTGCCAGCTTTCTAAGCGTTTTCGCGTTTCGGGGCCATATTTTGTCTCGGCCTTTTCCAAAGCAGCTGTACTGAACTTAAATGGATCTTCACCTTGCCCTTCAGGCAAAAATAAAATAAGCGACAGCAGAACAACCAAGCTCAAACTGAAGTGCTTAGTTCTTATTTTGAAGGGGAATTTGGCCGCTGTTTGCACGACAAAACCTTAATCATTCATGTATCTCTTGGTATGACTGCCAAGCAGCAAAACCACAAGGAAAATTCATCGGTTTTTCACCTTCAGCGGTCAGCAATGAACACACGAAGAAATTACACCTAGGTATCGGAATGAGGACCAAATAAAATAAAGCCTACAAAGATATACATCACAATTATTAACGAGCTTGATTCAGTAACAACGCAAGATGCATGCGGTCGG
>CAUPHX010000272.1:0-4720 GCA_963511125.1 uncultured Deefgea sp.
GGCGCTACAGAATATTAGTAAGAAATGGACGATGCCAATCCGCGACTGGCGAGCGGCGTTGGTACGGTTCAGTATTCAATTTGAAGAGCGGATGCCCGCATTTTAAAAAAGCGTTTACACAAAATACTAGACACCCCCCAAATTTATAGGGCAAGGTGAGACAACGATGAAAGAAACTTTTGCCTTACCACTTCAATGATAACCAAATGACCGAAATCACCGTAAGCCGTGAACTCACTCTCGCCAATAGCCCTGCGGCGCTGTCTATGCTCGATGGCGCGCTAGGAGAAAAGACGCTGACCATTAACTTCGCAGCACTAGAAAGAGTCGACTCCAGCGCGGTGGCGGTCTTACTCGAATGGCAACGCCGTGCCAAAACGGCGCGCTGCCAGTTAATTTTGCTCAATTTGCCCAGCAATCTTGCTCAACTCATTACGGTGTATGGCGTGGCAAAGCTATTGGATATCGCCGTTTAATTTAACGTTTCAAAAAAAACATACCTAATAACAAGTACGCCTATAATTTAGCAATGACGTTATTTCTGAGTAGCCATCATGCGCCGATTGATTGTTTTACCACTCTTGTTGCTGGTCGCTTGTGCGACACCACAGAACAATTACGACCCACTTGAATCGATCAACCGCCCCATTTATGCAGTCAATAAAGCGGTGGATGATGTGGTGCTGCGCCCAGTTAGCCAAGGCTACGTGCAGTTTGTTCCGCAACCGCTTCGCAAAGGCGTCGATAATTTCTTTGAGAATATTGATGATCTATTTGCAATTCCTGCTGCGCTACTGCAAGGCAAGGCAACCCCAGCATCCAAAAGCTTAGGCCGCGTATTAATTAATACGACGGTCGGTGTAGGCGGCTTAATTGATTGGGCTGGCGATATCCCTATCGAAAAACAAGAGCACGATTTTGGTCAGGCACTGGGGTATTGGGGCGTGCCATCAGGTCCATTTTTAATGGTGCCGTTTTACGGCCCCTTAACGCTGCGCGACACCGCCGATCCACTCGCTCGATTAGTGTGGGGGCCGATTGATTATATTGACGACCTTGCGGGTCAAGTCGCTTATTACTCAGTATTCATCATTGATACGCGCTCACACTTGCTGCCATTCGATGTGATACTTAAAGAACAAAGCGATCCTTATGCTTTTATTCGCGACAGTTATTTGCAACGTCGCTGGTTTAAAATTCACGAAGGCGATCCACCTTACCCGCTACCGATGGGCGCTGAAGATTTGGAATTACAACCCGATTTAAATCCGAAGAACTCAGAAGTTGCCAATGAATCGCCTCAGGCTAGCGGCGTGGCCGAACTACAACCATGAGCGCGATTGTATTTGATGGCATTAGCAAGCAATTTGGTGAATTTACCGCGCTGAACGAAATTCGCTTTGAAGTGGCGGAAGGCGATTTTTTTGCGTTGCTTGGCCCCAATGGCGCGGGAAAAACGACACTGATTTCGATTTTAGCGGGGCTAAGTAAACCCAGCGCGGGTCGAACCACCGTCATGGGCTATGACGTGCAAAAGGATTACCGCCAAGCGCGCCGTGCCGTGGGCATCGTGCCGCAAGAGCTGGTGTTTGACCCCTTCTTTACCGTTCGTGAAACGCTACAATTTCAATCTGGTTATTTCGGCATCAAAAACAATCACGCATGGATTGATGAGATTCTAGAAAATCTGGGACTCACGGATAAAGCCGATGCCAATATGCGCGCGTTATCTGGGGGTATGAAGCGCCGCGTTATGGTGGCACAAGCCTTGGTACACAAACCCCCGGTTATTGTGTTGGATGAGCCGACCGCAGGCGTCGATGTGGAATTACGGCAAACTTTGTGGGCGTTTATCCGTCGCCTGAATAGCGACGGCCACACCATTGTGCTGACTACGCATTACCTCGAAGAAGCCGAAACCTTATGTAATCGCATTGCGATGCTCAAACAAGGCCGACTCTTGGCGCTAGAAGACAAAGATCAAATCATGAGTCGCGGCGCAGCACGCTCTGTTTTGCTCAAAATTAAACCAGCGCAATTGCCCGCTGAACTTCAGCCTTTGCTGCTAGCCGAACGCGATCACGGATTCGAGCTGAAACTCGCCGATTGCAACGGCCTCGAAGCGATTTTAAGTACGCTCAGAAATTCGGGAATCCAGCTCAAAGATTTAGAAATCAGCCAACCTGATCTGGAAGAAATCTTTTTGCAAATGATGCAGTAGTAAGGTGTGAGGAGGAAGGGGTTAGGTGTAAGACCGCTTCACTCTCCAGATTTCACTCAAACCAACAAGGAACAACGAGTTAGAGCAACAGTTCAAGGGCTTACCCCTCACACCTCGCGCCTCACTCCTCACCCCATGCCTTTTTACACTCTGTTTTACAAAGAAATTCTTCGCTTCTGGAAAGTTGGATTTCAAACCGTAGCGGCCCCCGTTCTCACGGCGCTGATGTACTTGCTGATTTTTGCTCATGTATTAGCTGAACATGTGCAACCCTTTCCTGGCGTGAGCTACACCGCGTTTCTCATTCCTGGCTTGATGATGATGAGCATGCTGCAAAATGCGTTTGCCAATACCAGCTCCAGCATTATTCAATCCAAAGTGACGGGCAGCATTGTATTTATCTTGCTGCCCCCACTCTCGCACTTTGAATTTTTTGCCGCCTACACCCTCGCCGCCATCGTGCGCGGACTTGTTGTAGGATCAGGGGTATTACTCACTTCGCTTTTATTTCCAATGCCCACACCACAATACCCACTTTGGATACTCTTCTTTGCTTTCTTAGGCTGCGGATTGATGGCGATTTTGGGCATGATTGCGGGGATTTGGGCGGAGAAATACGATCAATTGGCTGCGTTTCAAAACTTCCTGATTATGCCGCTCACGTTTCTTTCCGGCGTGTTTTACTCCATCCATAGCTTGCCGGTTTTTTGGCAAAACGTATCTCACTTTAACCCCGTTTTTTATATGATCGACGGCTTTCGCTACGGATTTTTTGGTCAAAGCGATGTAAATCCTTGGCTTTCTTTGACTGTCGTCGGATTTAGTTTACTTATTCTCGCCGCATTCACGCTCAATTTGATAAAATCCGGCTACAAAATTCGCCGTTAAGGCTCAAGTAGGCCAGCAAAAGTTTTATGGCAAGACGTCGAAGCCGCAGACAGTAAGGCGAGACAACGTAGCAAGAAAATTTTGCCTAACTACTTAGTTACAAAGGTTTTATCCACGTAAAGCACGCAATTGACGTTTAATGCCTCAATGTTTTGAGCGCACTAACAGGGGTATTTAAATGCAAGCACCATTTAAATTAGCCTACGCTTAGATACCCACGAAATTAGCTTTTGGCTTATTGACGTATCCTGTGGATAATTTTTAGTGCGTAACACTCGTTACTTAGAAGACAACATGACGCCAGAACAAGTACAAGCCCTGATCGCCCAAATCCTACCCTGTGAGCACTTGGATGTAGAAGGTGACGGTCATCATTTTTACGCCACGATTATTTCCGAGCAATTTGCTGGCATGGGCCTATTGGCGCGCCATCGCTTAATTAACGATGGCTTAAAGTCATATATCGATTCGGGCGAACTTCACGCCATTTCAATGCGCGCCACGTTAACGCCTAGCGAATTTGCACAACGCCAATGAGCAAACCCGACAAGCGTTTTGACCTCTCTGCTATCGATGATCAAAAGGCGATTATTGAGCAGGCCAAAATCGACGCCCGCAAGCCGCAAGATCACAGTGCGGGTCACTTAGTCGCGCTCACCAATATCCCATGGCTGATCGGTATCGTTGCCGTCATTTGGTGGTTTTACTTTAATTAATTTGCATAAGTAGAGTCCTCATCGGTGAGGACTCTCGGGCCAAGATGCCCTACTCAGCACCCGTAAAGGCAGTGAAAAATGGACAAACTTAGAATTATTGGCGGTCATCCGCTCGCTGGCGAAATCACCATTTCTGGTGCAAAAAATGCAGCATTACCAATTTTGTGCGCGGCACTACTCACCGCCGACACGTTACGCCTCACCAATGTGCCGCAATTGGCTGATGTGAAAACCACGCAAAAATTGTTGCAAGGCATGGGCGTGCGCGTGATGACCGACAATGTGCACGAGTATGAACTCACTGCCGCGGAACTGACGAGCCTCACTGCCCCGTACGAATTGGTGAAAACCATGCGCGCATCAATCTTGGTGCTCGGCCCAACGCTGGCACGTTTCGGCGAAGCCCAAGTTTCACTGCCAGGCGGCTGCGCGATTGGCGCTCGTCCGGTTGATCAGCACATCAAAGGCCTTGAAGCGATGGGAGCGGAGATCATCATTGAACACGGTTATGTGAAAGCCAAAGGCCGCCTCAAAGGTGCGCGCATCGTCTGCGATATGGTCACGGTCACCGGCACAGAAAACTTGCTGATGGCCGCGACTTTGGCCGACGGCATCACCGTGATTGAAAATGCCGCGCGCGAACCGGAAGTGGTCGATTTGGCTGAATGCCTGATCAAAATGGGCGCAAAAATCAGCGGCCACGGCACAGATCGCATCACGATCGAAGGCGTTGCCAGCTTGCACGGCGCAGAACACGCCATTATCGCAGACCGAATCGAGACCGGTACTTTCCTGATTGCCGCTGCTGCTGCGCAAGGCAAAGTCTTGCTGCGCAACACGCGCGCCGACATTCTCGACGCGGTGCTGGATAAATTGCGCGAAGCGGGCGCTTATA
>CAUPHX010000273.1:0-4712 GCA_963511125.1 uncultured Deefgea sp.
AAAATTACTTGTAAAAAAGGGCTAGTACGTCGCAGAGCGCTTCAAAAGGACTCAAGCTGTGAGCGGAATCAAACCCGAAATCTACGCTCAAACCGCCAACCATCAACGCTAATTAGCTCATTTAAAACCAGCAGCAGTCTGCGCAACGTTTAAGCTATTTAAGCTTCATACTGCAAGGCCAACTGATTTGGGATCTAGGCACATACACTTCAGCTGAAAAAATAGTCTGGTTTTTGAGTGTTACCTAACAAGCCCTCAAACTGCTACAATATGTCTTTTTTGAATCAAGCCAACAACAGGCTAACCATTTGTTTTAAAAGGAACTCTTGTCAATCGTACTTAAGTCCTCATTGTATGTGGTTGCCACGCCAATCGGTAATTGGGGTGATATGACCACTCGCGCGATTGCAGTTTTAAATGCCGCCGATGTGATTGCCGCCGAAGACACTCGCGTCACAGGGCAACTGCTAAAGCAATATGGCATCAGCACGCCGATGATCTCAGTTCGTGAACACAATGAGCGAGCGATGGCCGAAAAACTCATTGCGCGCCTATCTGCGGGTGAAACTGTGGCCCAAGTTTCAGATGCTGGTACCCCTGCTGTTTCTGATCCTGGCGCAGTATTGGCTGCGGCCGTTCATGCAGCGGGATTTAAAGTCATCCCCATCCCTGGCGCATCCGCACTCACTACGGCACTGTCGGCGAGTGGTTTCACCTGTGCCCACAGTTTGTTCTATGGCTTTTTGCCACCAAAAACCAAACAACGCTGCGATGAACTCACAGCACTGAAAAACGCAGCGCATATCACAGTGTTTTACGAAGCACCGCATCGCATTGCCGAATGCGTCGCCGATATGGCGGAAGTGTTTGGCGCGGAACGTGAAGCCGTGCTATGTCGTGAACTCACCAAAACCTTTGAAACCATCCGCCGTGGCACTTTGGCAGAGCTAGCAGAATGGATTAAAAACGACCCAAACCAACAAAAAGGTGAATCCGTCGTCGTCGTTAATGCGGCCCCACCCGCTGAAAAAGACGAATCCAATGCGCACGACCAAGTACTCGCCCCTCTCGTTGCAGAGCTGCCTGTCAAACAAGCAGTTGCGCTTGCACAAGCAATTACCGGCGCACCACGCAATGCGTTGTATGAGCGCGCGCTCGAGCTAAAAAAAGCCGCTCAATCATAAAAATTTAATAAAACACTTGCCAATTTCAAATTGCTTCGCTATTATGGCGGCTCTTTACCAGACACCTGCCCGGGTGGCGGAATTGGTAGACGCAGCGGACTCAAAATCCGCCGCCGCAAGGTGTGCCGGTTCGAGTCCGGCCCCGGGCACCAGAATAAAATCAGCTTAAAAACTGATTACTCTGACAAGACCCGCTTCAGCAATGAAGCGGGTTTTTTGTTGCCCATTCAAAACTAAAAACCTCACCACTTACACTCATATCGCTCGCAATCGCGCAGCAACTTCACGCCGCAAACCTTTGCCACTTTCAACAACGTGCATTTGAACAACACCAACTAGCGATCTCAGCCCAAAATCCAGCAAAAGTTACACTTTGCAGCCTTTGACCGCGTTTTTTACGGCAAAATAGGAAAAATCCTGAAGCTTGCCGAGTGAGTCATGAAAAAAATCCGCAAAATCCTGATCGCCAACCGCTCTGAAATCGCCATCCGTGTGATGCGCGCCGCCTCCGAAATGGGCATTACCACCGTCGCCATTTATGCCCGCGAAGACCGCTTTGCCTTGCATCGTTTTAAAGCCGATGAAAGCTATATGGTCGGCGATGGCCAAAAACCGATTGCGGCGTATTTGGATATTGAGAGCATTTTGCAAGTCGCCAAAACAGCGGGCGTCGATGCGATTCACCCTGGCTACGGATTTTTGTCAGAAAACCCAGACTTTGCCGAGGCCTGTGCCCGCGAAGGGATTCTTTTCATTGGCCCAAGCCCAGAAGTAATGCGCACGCTTGGCAATAAAGTCGCAGCTCGTAATGCAGCTATTGCCGCAGGTGTGCCGGTCATGCCCGCAACGCTGCCACTGCCTAGCGATATGAATGAATGTTTAGCAATGGCCGCCGCAGTGGGTTATCCATTGATGCTCAAAGCCAGTTGGGGCGGCGGTGGTCGCGGCATGCGCGTCATCGAAAGCGCCGATGATTTGCCTAGCAGCATTGCGACTGCGCGTAGCGAAGCATTGGCCGCCTTTGGTAATGACGAAGTGTATTTAGAAAAACTAGTTCGCCGCGCGCGCCACGTTGAAGTGCAATTACTCGGCGACATGCACGGTAATCTGGTGCATTTATTTGAGCGTGACTGCACGATTCAGCGCCGTAACCAGAAAGTCGTCGAACGTGCGCCTGCGCCTTACTTGACCGGAGAAACACGCGAAGAACTCTGTAGCGCTGCTTTGCGCCTCGGTAACGCCGTAGGGTATAGCCATGCAGGCACGGTCGAATTTCTGATGGATGCAGATACTGGCAAGTTTTACTTTATTGAAGTCAATCCACGAATTCAAGTTGAGCACACAGTGACCGAACAAGTGACTGGTGTTGACATCGTCAAAGCCCAAATCCGCGTCACCGCAGGTGCCAAGCTCACCGATCCAGAAACGGGTGTGCCAGCCCAAGCCGATCTGCGCTTAAGTGGCCACGCGATTCAATGCCGCGTCACCACCGAAGACCCAGAGAATCTGTTCGTACCCGATTATGGCCGCTTGACGGCGTATCGCAGCCCAGCCGGCTTTGGCATTCGCTTAGACGCAGGTACTGCCTACCCCGGTGCTGTAATTACGCCCTACTACGACTCGCTACTGGTCAAAGTAACCGCTTGGGCATCGACTTCGTTTGAGGCATCACAGCGCATGGATCGAGCGCTGCGCGAATTCCGTATTCGTGGCTTGTCGACCAATTTGATGTTCTTAGAACACGTCATTAGCCATCCGCAATTCCTCTCTGGCGAAGCCATCACGCGTTTTATTGATACCACGCCAGAACTATTCAAGTTCACGCACCGCCGTGATCGCGCCTCGCGCTTGCTGCGTTTTATTGGCAATGTGGTGGTCAACGGCAACCCAGAAATGAAAGGCCGCACCAAACCTGCGCTGCCTTTGGCTGAGCCTATCGTGCCAAAAATCATTCTGGACACGAAAATCCCAAGTGGTACCCGCGATATATTGCTTGAACGCGGCGCGCACGGTTTTGCTGACTGGATGAAGGCGCAACCGCAAGTCCTGCTGACCGACACCACGATGCGTGACGCGCACCAATCGCTATTTGCAACCCGCATGCGTACGCACGACATGGTTAAAATTGCGCCGCATTATGCGCGCATGTTGCCAAATCTCTTATCGATGGAGTGTTGGGGCGGCGCGACGTTTGACGTCGCCATGCGCTTTTTGAAAGAAGACCCATTCGCGCGTTTGCGTGAATTGCGTGCTGCCGTTCCAAATATCCCGTTCCAAATGCTGCTGCGCGCGTCAAACGCCGTTGGCTACACCAATTATCCCGATAACGTCGTACGCTACTTTGTGCAGCAAGCAGCGCAAAACGGCGTCGATATTTTCCGCGTGTTTGATTCGCTCAACTGGGTCGAAAACATGCGCGTCGCGATGGATGCGGTGGTTGAAGCGGGCGGCGTTTGTGAAGGCACGATCTGCTATACCGGCGATTTATTCGACCCAGCACGCAGCAAATACAATCTGGCCTACTACGTCAAAATGGCGAAAGAGCTCGAAAAAGCTGGCGCGCACGTTTTGGGCATTAAAGACATGGCCGGCATTTGCCGCCCTCGCGCAGCATCGGCCTTGGTCAAAGCGCTGAAAGAAGAAGTTGGCTTGCCGATTCACTTCCACACACACGACACCAGCGGCATTTCAGCCGCCAGTGTGCTCGCTGCAATTGAAGCTGGCGTTGACGCGGTTGACGGTGCACTTGACTCAATGAGTGGTTTGACCTCACAACCGAATTTAGGCGCGATTGTTGCTGCTTTAGAAGGTACTGAGCGCGCGCCCAACATCGATCTGAACCACATGAAATCTCTGTCGACCTACTGGGAAGGCGTGCGTCGTTTCTATTCGCCATTCGAAGCCGACATGCGGGCTGGTACGTCGGATGTTTACCAGCACGAAATGCCAGGTGGCCAATACACCAATTTGCGCGAGCAAGCGATTGCGACGGGACTGGAGGCGCGCTGGCCTGAAGTCTCTCGTGCCTATGCCGATGTCAATCGCGCGTTTGGTGACATTGTAAAAGTCACACCGACATCCAAAGTGGTGGGCGATATGGCGCTGTGGTTGGTGCTCAATGACTTAACGATGAACGATGTTGAAAACGCCGAGCGCGATTTTGACTTCCCAGAATCGGTGATTTCGCTCTTTAAAGGCGAATTGGGCCTGCCGCCCGATGGTTTCCCGCTCGCCCTGCAAAATAAAATCCTCAAAGGCGCAGCCCCGCTCACTGAACGGCCAGGTGCCAGCTTACCTCCTGCCGATCTTGAAGCGGTACGCGCTGAAGCGGAAAAAGCCACAGGACGAAAAATCAGCGATGCCGATTTAGCGTCGTACTTGATGTACCCGAAAGTCTTCCGTGATTTTGCCGAACATCAAAGCCATTACGGTGATGTATCGAAATTGCCGACTCCCGTCTTTTTCTATGGACTGGCCGAGCATGAAGAAGCCACAGTCGATTTGGAGCCGGGCAAATCACTCATCATG
>CAUPHX010000274.1:0-4698 GCA_963511125.1 uncultured Deefgea sp.
ATTGCGCCCAATAAGTCAAAATCTGTGGGGTAGGCGTACAAAAACGGAGTTAGCTTGGCCAACCCCGTTTTCATAGCTACAAAATTGGCCGAATTCTACCGCAAAAGCCCTTTGCTATCAATGCAAATCCGTATTGACTCAGGCCGCGATAAGTAACATTTCAACATCAGACTGAAAATCGGCAATTTTCCGATACGGCGCATATCGCTTCACAACACGGCCTTCCCTGTCGATGACAAACTTAGTAAAATTCCATTGGATTCGACGTAAACCCAGAAATCCTCGTCTTTGCTGCTTCAAATACGAAAAGAGTGGCTCTGCATTCGGGCCATTCACCTCAATTTTGGCAAACATCGGAAACTCGACCCCGAAGTTGAGCTGGCAAAACTCAGCAATTTCGGTATTCGAACCCGGCTCTTGAGCGCCAAATTGATCGCAGGGAAAACCTAAAACCACCAAGCCTTGCTCACGATATCTAACATACATCGCCTGCAGTTCTGCGTACTGCGCCGTGAAGCCGCAGCGACTTGCTACATTAACAATAACCAGAACTTGCCCTCGATATTGCGCCATACTTTGTTTTTTACCCGCCAGCGTGGTCACCGAAAAATCATAAATACTCTGCATAACGATTGCTCCTCAAAGCCTATTCTGTGTATTGTCGCAGAGACTTTCACATTCAGGATAAACAATGAACCCAGCGAGCGGCTACGCCCACGGCCCACGTGCGACCTCGCAAGTCGCGATTGCTGCGGTCAGCATGGCCATGGCGCGGGGTGGACTCAGCCATGCGGGTCGCATTTATTTATTTCTGTCTGCGCATTTTCATGCGGACATCAACAGCACGTTGCGTGCGGTCACCCAAGTGACCGGTAGCTTTGATATTTTTGGCGCGAGCGCGGCTGGCGTTTTTACCGATCAAGATTGGTCGCTCGATGCCCCTGCCGCCGCCGCAATGGTTCTCCCCGCGCAAATGACGTTGAGCAGCTCAGATAGTCATTTTGCACTGGCCGCGCCCAATACCATCAATCAACAGTGGCTCAATCGTGGCGGGCAGCGTTTTGGCGGCATTGCTGGCGATGCGACGGGTAACGGCGCGTATGCCATTTGGCAAAATGCCCGCCAGCAGCACGACTTTGTTGAAACGCCGCTCACGCCCCGTGACATTATTATTTCGCAAGGGTTCCACGCGCTCAGTCCGCACTATCGCATCAGCGCCAGCAAAGGCCTCATGCTCGAAACTTTGGATGACGTAGCGGCCTACCCGACTTTGCGCCCGTGGTTACGCCAATATGATTTGCATAATTTAATGGCAGGGATTAGCGAATCGCCCAGCGATATGCAATGGGTTCCTGTCATTGGCGTCGATGAACACAAACAAGCGATTATGCTGGCGCATGAAATCCCCGTTGGGATGCATTTGTGCTGGGGTCATTTTGATAGTACCGCCGCCAGCCAAGATTTGGGGCTGCAATTAATGACTCAACTCGCTGGTCGCCCGCAACCACAATGGGGATTGGCGTTTTCAGGGCATCGCCGCGCCATGGCGGGCAGCGGCATCACAGAACCCGACTGGAATGCACTACGCAGCGCGCTGCCCGGTGTGCCGTTTGCCGGATTTTACGGCAATGGCCAGATCGCGCCCCTCGCCAAACGCAATCAAGTCGTCGACAATAGCGTCCTTGTTGCTCTCTTTGACTGAAAAGTGCTGCGCATCTTGTGATCACTGCTCGGGTGGTACTCAAAATCCTCATGTACAGAAAGTACACTCAGGGTTTTGCGCGCCAGCCGCCCAGCGCTGACAGGCGCTCGCTACTTTTCTCTAGCTATTAAGACTCATTAGACATGCTATTTAATCCCAGCCGCGATGAAGCGCGGCGTTTTTTTATTCAGACTTGGCAAAAACACCAGCAAGCTCAGCCGCTGGCAGATCTGGAAGCCATCCTAGTTGATGTTTTGATTGCTCATCCTGAATATCATCAATTTCTAAGTAGCGACTATCTCGATCACGATTGGCCACCCGAGCACGGCGACACCAATCCATTTTTGCATTTGAGTTTGCATCTGGCGCTGGCGGAGCAATTATCGATCGATCAGCCCGCTGGCGTTCGCGCGCTGTATCAACAACTGCATGCAAAACACCAAGACGCGCACCGTGCACTACACGATATGCTCGATTGCCTAGCGGAAATGATTTGGCAAGCGCAGCGCAATAACACCCAACCCAACCCACAGATTTATTTGGATGGGATTCGTCAGCGACTGGGCATTATTCAGTAATCTATCAATGTATATTGCTCTAGCCATTATTTAATAATAACTACAAAGCAATACATCATAAAACCCCACAAAGGTCACCATGCTAGACACGCCACTCATCGTACTCGACTTTGAAACGACAGGATTATCGCCAGCGATGGGCGCACGCATTACCGAAGTCGCCGCCTTACGTGTAGTCAACGGTGAAATTGTCGAGCGTTTTGTGTCCTTGGTGAATTGCGGCGTACGGATTCCACGTGACATCACCGCGATTACTGGGATTTCGCAAGCGATGGTCAATGCTGCGCCGCGAGTGAGCGAAGTGCTACCGGCGTTGATCCAATTCATCGGCCAAAATGCACTCGTCGCGCACAACGCCAGTTTTGATAATAAGTTTTTGCTGGCAGAAAGCACCGGACTCGGACTCAAACCGCAGCACCAGCATCTGGTCTGCTCATTATTATTAGCGCGCCGCTTGATGCCACAGCGACCAAGTTACAAACTGGGTGAATTAGCGCGTGAATTAAAAATTCGCTTTTCAGGCAACGCCCACCGCGCTGAAGCCGATGCCGAAGTGACGGTGCATTTGATCAATCACCTGAGCAAAACCCTGCGCCAGCAACACCAATGCACAACAATTGATCCACAACTTTTATGCGCGATTAACCGTCAAACAGCGGCTAAAGTTCCCGCTTTTTTAAGTGCAAAACGCAGCACATAATGTGAAGGGCGAGGATATCTGCGCTGCAAGTACAGCCCCGATAGTAGCTGAGGGGTAGGCTCGTTCGTTTTGCAATTCTTGCTGTCTTTTTGCTCCGGTCTGTCGCGCCAGCGCCAGAATTGTCCGTCGTGTTGCCAGAAATCGCCCTTGCGCCACGCGCTGGCGGTCATGCCAAAGTGGGTGCGAAAAGCGTGCGCCAACAGCGCCTGCGATTTAAAGCCGCATTGCACAGCGATATCGAGTATCGGAATCGCGGGACGGACAAACAAAAGCTGCGCGGCACGTTCGACCCGAATACGTCGCAGAAAATCATTCGGCGTTTCATGCGTTAATGCGGTAAAGATGCGGTGAAAATGAAAAGGCGAAAAATGCGCTGCCTTGGCAACATCAGCGAGGCTAATCTCGTTTTCACAATGGCGGCGCATATAATCTTGCGCCAGATGAATGCGGCGGGAGTAATCGTTTGACATAGGACGAGGTCACTACTGTTTATCTAACACCAACACATACTCAAATAAATCCAGCGTTAAACCATTGCGGTCAAACCCGGCGGGAATCACGGCTCGGCGTTGAAAACCGTTTTTCTCCAGCAATTTCCAGCTGGCGATATTGTCGGTGACTGCGGTCGCACTCAACGCAGCGACGGCGGATGTGGCTCGCAATTGCTCAATCAACGCGGCTAAAGTGCGGCTCGCCCAGCCTTGCCCCCAAAATTGACGATGAAATAAATACCAAACTTCATGCTCGCCCTGAAATGGCTCAATGATGTTCACGCCGACCAGTCCTACGCATTGCCCTTGCTCATTACGAATCACATATGGGCCATGCCGCCGCGAATCCGCCGCATATCGCGCCAATACACGCTCAAGCAGCGCATCGCATTCGGCCCGATCGTGAACTTGCCCCCAATATGTGTATTTCACCGTCTCGGCATCGCCCCACAATGGCAATAAATCAATCGAATCTGATGCCTTAAGCTGGGTCAGCGTGATCGTATTCATAGGCATTTTCACTCCAACAAGATGAATTAAACAGGTCGCAATATTGTATTGATAAGTAGCTTGCGAACCTCAACGAGGCATATACCCATACTGGTATATCCTTGAAAATCATTAAATACATAAACTACGTGAGTATACCCAAAGGCTAGCGGCTTTATATACAGGTTGAATACCAGATTAATATCAAGGTATTCAACCGCAGCCATTAATCAACAATACCCAGCATTAAATACCTACCACACCTGCCTGTAAAAAATAAGCCAGAACCAACACATTCAGCAGCACGCAAACCGCAAATACCATGCGAAATGTGCCTTTTTGGGTTTTATGTCGTAAGCGACGTTGCGCCAGCAATGCACCTGGCCAACCGCCCAGCAGCGCAAACAAATGCAAATTCGCTTCAGGCACGCGCCATGCGTTGCGCTGTGCCTGCGCTTTATCAAAACCATACATCACAAAGCTAAACACACTGAGGGTTGCGATAACGCCGAGAACCAACCAAGGCGCGGGCGAAAACACCGCCAACAACAAGGCCACCGGCACACAGCCCAGCGCCACATAATCGATCCAATCCAAGCCAGACTGCTTGTTCGCTTGATGATGAGCCGTGCGGCGGGCATTGGCTTTTTCGAGTTGTTCTGGCGTACGCCCTGCCGTTTGCGCGCGGGCACGACCTTGTTTGTCTTTGCCTAGCGTAAAATAAATCGTATCGCCAAT
>CAUPHX010000275.1:0-4662 GCA_963511125.1 uncultured Deefgea sp.
AGTGCGGTCATCATCATTCCTTGTATGCCAGTAGTTTCCAGCATGGTGACCGTTTACACAAAATATCCTACACCCTCTGCGAATCTCCCTAATTGCTTCATCTCTGGCCGCTTCCCTTGTTGCTGGTTTTGCAAATGTCGGCGATTCTGGAATCGCACTTGGATTACTCCGATACTTATTATCCCATAAGTTCACTTCACCAGTTTTTGGATTGACTGAGATAATATCATTGCCCTGCATGCCAATTTGATCACCCCATTTCACCACGGTCTGACCTGAGTTGGCGACATCATTAGCGAGATTAATTTCTCCTTGATAGCCATTCCAATGCGCATACAACTGGTTTTCAGTTTTGGCTCCCTTCACTAAATTTGGTGAGTATTCAAAGCCTGCAACTGGTGGCGGCAAAAGCGGATTAAGCTCAATGCCATTGAACACAATTTTGGAAGAGCTAAACGTCTTGGCGCTCTGTAGAGAAACGTTTTCTAATGTTTCCAGCGTCGCTTTACTTACCGTAGCAACGCCTTTCACGGCACCTGTTCCTGCCGCCAATATAGGCACGGTCAAATTAGCCAATTTGACATAGTAAACGCCTGCGGCAGTCGCTCCAGCCGAACCTGCTGTTTCTAAAGCAATTAAATAATTTTCATAGGTTGATTGTATTTGATCGGCATAACCTGCAGGTAGCGTCTTCAATATCTCGGGGTTATTCATAATTGCCGCTATGGCTTTTGGCATTTCTGGCAACGCATTCAACATATCTCTTGATTCTATGGCGGCACCTAAAGCCATGCCGGTAACCATTCGAATATCTTGACTAGCGCTAACCCATGCGTATTTGGCCCTAATAACCGTTTTACAAAACGGTTCGCCTTTGCAAGCACTCATTTCTTTTACAAAGTCTGCTTTTTGCCAATTAGCAAGGTAGTTATTCTCCATCTCAATCTGAGCCGCACTATTGGCTACTGCTGCATCGCCACCTGCAGCCGCGACAATCCCGCCAATCAGTGTGCCGACGAGGTTTTTGCGGTTTTCTTTTTGCTCCGCCGTCATCGTATCGCTATTGGTATTTTGCAACTCAGACAGCGCGTTATTCAACACCACACTGGTTGCTGCACCAACCGCGGCGCTGCCACAATTTTGATTGGCCGCTGCGGCGCCAGCGCAGCCGACGATGGCGTGCAAGGCGGCGCGGATGTTTTGGCTTTCTGCGGTTTCTTTGCCGCCCACCATCCAATCATCGGCAATGGCTTTGACTTTTTCCGCGGCTAAGCTTTGGATGTAAGCGACTGCGGCGCTTTGTAGCAGATTACTCATACCTCCGGTGACATTGCCGCCGACTGCGGCTTGCAGCACGGTGGCAATGCGGCCGTATTCGCCGCCCGGCGCCCATTTCTCGGCATTGAGCTGCGTTTGGACTGAGTCATTTTTAACGACGATGGCGTGCGCCGCGTCGTAGGCCGTTTGAGCTTGCGTGATTGCTGCTGTATCACTGGTCGATTTAGCCTGCTCCAACGCGGCTTGTGTTTTCGCTTCTTGCGCCAATTCTTGCTTGGCTTGATCGGCCTCTTTCGCCCGATTCGCCGTAAATGTACCTAGCTCTTGGGCAAACGCTTTGGTCACCGTAAACGCTTGTTCGATTTTTTCTTGATCGAAATTATTGTTGAGTTTTTGATGGGTATTGGCGGTATCAATATGGATACCCGCCACCGTTTCAGCGGCCGTTTTCCCGGTTAAGGCTTGCTGGGCCGCATCGTTGGTGATGGTGATTTGGCCTTGGCTAATCGCGCTAGACGTGGTGTTGTGATCGCTGCCGCTGGCATTGAGGAAGACCGGTAAATTGGCGCTCAAGCCTGCATTGCCTGCGTCTTTCAAGCCGACCGTAAAGCCTTTGGTTTCACCCGCTGGCGGGGCTTCTCCGGTTTTGCCGCCACTGCTACCGCCCATACTAAAACCGCCGCCAACGCTGATGCTAGTCGCTTTGTATTCGGCTTTGTTGTGTAATTCGCTGCTGGTCAACGTGGCGGTGCTGAGGGTGTTTTTATCAGCTTCGGCGCTACTGGCGATGACCGAACCGATCAGGTTGGTGTTGCCTTTGACCTTAATCTGATAGCCGCCTTCGCCCGCGCCCAGACCACTTTGTTCGTTGACGGCGGCGTAGTCAGTGCCGATTTTGCCAAGTCTGCGGCGGAGATAAAACGGCCAGCAAGAAGTGGATTAGCGTAGGCAGGTTAGAACCAAGCACTAAGAGTATAGCGCTGTAGTGATTGCTAAATAATTTCTACAAGGCAATACCCATAATACTAGCACCACTTCAATTTGATTCAGTAATACCAACCCCATGCAGCGCAATTCGCTTGGCTCATTGGCTCCCTACAAAACCATTCCGCCGTACTCAGTAACGGCGTTGCTATCGCCCCCATATTTTTGCTAACCAGCTTCTATTTATCTCAGGTTCTATTCGAACAGGGTGAGTACTCGGCGCATTGGGGCGTAATAAATCGCCAGGGTAATGCTCATGCCCAAGACACAAGCTGTCATTAATCCCAAAAACCTTAGCCACTACAGCCGCTTCAATACACCAACGCCCAAAATAAAGCCCGCCCTCAAATGGTGCAAAATCAGGATTGCCATATTCATACCAATACGGCTGTTGTTTTCCACGACGATTCAGCTCTAAATACCAATAGTCAACAAAGTCATAGAGCAGGCCTGCTTGCTGTTCGTGTGGCGCTTTGATCGCCGCCAGCAAGCGTGGGTAAGGTCGATCTTGAGACAATTTCATACCTATTTTTCGCGCGGGTGATCGTGTTGCAATAATGCGATCTAATAATGCATCTTCCCCTTCGTGCCCAACTAAAAGCAGCAAACGTTGCCATTGTTCGTCGGGAATTTCCAGTAGCAATGCTAGGCCAATTAACCAGAAACAAAAAATATAATGATTCAGATCATTCAAGCTAAAAGTCCAATCACGGCATTTACTGATGTTTTCTTTGGCACATAATTCATCAGCCAATTTATTCGATAACTCCCATGCGCCAAGCAAACCCTTAAAACTTAGATTCAACTCAGTAACATTGTCGCCACGGGAATATTGACGCAAAATGAGCTTCAGATGCTGCACAGCCAGATCAAATGAATATTGCGGATCATAAAAAGGATTAACGGAGGGGTAGCCCAATAGTTCAAATTTCTCTTGAATAACCTCTTGAGTAAATTTAATCCATTTATCCCAATAAGCTTGCGTACCAAGTGAAGAGCGAATCATAGTTGTGTCCCAAACGGATTTTTACCGGGTAGAATGATTTTTGATGTGTCAATCGGTTTTACTTTACCATTAGCATCTAGCACTTTCACTTGTGTGCTTCCATCAGGTAACGTTCGTACTAACCAAGTTTCTGTTCGTCCAGTTTTAACCGCTCGTTCAATATTTCTAACGATCTCTTCATCACCAACCGCTTTAAGCAACCGCCCACTCCCTAAAAACCACGAGTCAGAGCCTTGCGGACCATCCTTGGTTTTGCCCAACGGTGATTTATTAAATTTATATTCAATTTTCACGAAATCTACGTCTGTACGATTGACATGGAACAAATCATCAATCCCAGTTTCACCTTGGCCACCTAAACGTGCCAGTTTGACTCCATCGGGCACGATTTGACGCACAGCCTGCGGCCCAGATTAGTGTAGGAAGGTTAGAGCCAAGTGCTGACGTATAGCGCTGTAGCAATTGCTAGATAAGGCCTACAATGGAATACCAACAATACTTTTCCGCTTCAATGTGATTCAGTCAAATATCAACCGCACATTTGCTGATTGGCTCTCTACAAAACCATTTCGCTATACGCGGGTTAATGATGAAGCGCAAATCAATCGAGTTTGGCCATTGATTTCAAAGCCAGCGCTCCACTCGGCGATCAGAACTCGGCCTATACTGCAGGACTTTCATATCAACGATGATCAATCAGCACCGAATCCGCGTGCGCAAATAAAGCCTTGCGCACCCTTACCCGGCTAAAATCATAACGCCTTGTAGATCAAAGCCACCACAGCCAGCGATAACACCAGCCCGAAAAACCCCGCTTAGGGGGCATTTCTAAGTATTGATCAATCGGATTACGGCGGAATTTAAGCTCCGCTTTAACGCGATTGATAAATTGCCAAATACTGGAAATTGCCGCCCCAACAAGAAGAGGTGTAAGCCACATTTTTCGCCAAGCCGTCTCTGCAGCTGTCGGGGACTGGTAGCTGTTACATCCAGAAAATCCAAATCGGCAGTAGATTTGATTAAGCAGGTCATGACCATGATCGATAAATAAATAACAAAACCAAAGAAAAACACAAAAAATCACAACTCGATGCAATCTTCTAGGTTCATATCCCAACGAAAAAAAATAACCCAGCAGTAGAAATGGAGAGAAAATAACCCAAACTACCACTCTTCCCCATAAAGGATACAACTTTATTTCTTCATTTTCATTTTCGATTAATTTCATTCTTATTCTCAGGTGTATCAATAAACTGTTGAGGCGCATTGAATATTGACCAGTAAATCGTCATTTTGCGCAGTGAATTTTGACCAGGGTAACTAATCTCCAAACTCGTTCAACGAGCTAGGAAATTGAAGGTGATTACCATGGCCACATTTGCTAAAGTCCGTCG
>CAUPHX010000276.1:0-4654 GCA_963511125.1 uncultured Deefgea sp.
AAAAAATGATGCATTTAACTGAGCTGGATGCCGAGTGGCAAAAACGCCAAGCAAGGAAATAACTAGCCATGCAGGTATATGAATGCAGCCCTTTACTATTAATGGCCAGCTAAATATACCCTTTATGCCTTCATTTTTAATTCAATAGATACCGAGCCGCCATAGCCTTGGTGTAAAATCTCGGCATCCATTAAGAAACAATTCAAAAGACAATTTAATATGCTCGATATTCAACTGCTTCGTACCGACCTCGCTGCCGTGACCCAACGATTAGCGGAACGCAAATTTGTTCTGGACGCTGGCGCATTCCAAGCGCTAGAAGACGAACGAAAAATTTTGCAAACCCAAATGCAAGATTTACAAGCCAAGCGCAATAGCAGCTCCAAGCAAATTGGTGCCGCCAAAGCCAAAGGTGAAGACGTTAGCGCGATCATGGCCGAAGTTGCGAACTTAGGCGACGGACTCAAAGCCGCCGAAACTGCGTTTGCACAACTCGACGAGCGCATCAAAACCTTGCTGCAACACATTCCAAATTTACCTAGCGACGACGTGCCTTTTGGCAACGATGAAAGCGGAAACTTGGAAGTAAGCCGCTGGGGCACGCCACGTGTTTTCGATTTTGAAGTCAAAGACCACGTCGATCTCGGCGCGCCATTGGGTTTGGATTTTGAAACCGGCGCCAAACTATCCGGCAGCCGTTTTAGCGTTTTGCGCGGCCCTGTGGCCAAGCTGCATCGCGCTTTAGCGCAGTTCATGCTCAATACGCACAGCAATGAGCATGGCTACGAAGAAATGTACACGCCGTATATTGTGAATGACACAGCGCTATTTGGTACCGGCCAATTACCTAAGTTTGCCGAAGACATGTTCAAAGTCACCCGCGGTGGCGGCGAAGAAGGCGATGTCGATCAATATTTGATTTCTACTTCCGAAATCACACTGACCAATACCGTGGCAGGCGATTTGCTCAAGCTAGATCAACTCCCAATCAAACTTACCGCGCATTCACCGTGCTTTCGCTCTGAAGCCGGTTCATACGGCCGTGATGTCCGTGGTTTAATTCGCCAACATCAATTCGACAAAGTCGAAATGGTGCAAATTGTTCATCCAGAACAATCAGATACCGCGCTCGAAGAGCTCGTTGGTCATGCTGAAAAAATCCTGCAATTGTTAGAGTTGCCTTATCGCAAAGTCTTGCTCTGCACCGGCGACATGGGCTTTAGTAGCCAAAAAACTTATGATTTAGAAGTTTGGCTGCCAGCACAAAACACGTTCCGTGAGATTTCGAGCTGCTCCAACATGGGCGCGTTCCAAGCGCGCCGCATGCAAGCACGTTTTAAAAACGAAGCGGGAAAAAATGAGTTGGTTCATACGCTCAATGGCTCGGGTCTCGCTGTAGGCCGAACTTTGGTCGCGGTACTAGAAAACTGCCAAAATGCCGATGGCTCGGTGCACGTACCCAAGGTATTACGTCCTTATTTGGGCGGTTTGGAAAAATTAACCGCGTAATTTCAGATGACGCACATCAAAAGCGCACGCTTAAGTGCGCTTTTTTTGCGCCTACAGCTTGAGTCAGCTAGGCTAGTTAGGTCTATCTAATTCTAAAAAAACATTATGACTCCGACCAGCATCTGGCTCATCCTTGCAGCACTCTTGATTGCCTGCGAAATTTTTACGACCACCTTCTACTTATTAGCCATTGCACTTGGCTTTTTAATTGCAGCCGCCGCAGCAAGCCTTAATTTCAGCATCGAAGTACAAATCGGTCTCAATGGTCTATTTGCCCTGCTTGCGGTATTGGGCGTTCGCCAATGGAAAATCAAACATCCGCGTATTGAAACCCCAGTCGACGCCGATGATATTGGGCAACGCGTCGAAATTGACTCATGGCTTGATGAACAACACGCTCGCGTGAAATACCGTGGCAGTTATTGGGATGCGGTGGTCGCACCCAATCAGCAACCAACAGCAGACCAACACTGGCTCATCAGTGCTCGCCATGGCGCAACCCTTGAAATAACCCCACAATCAGCACAGTAAAACTTTTGGAGCACACTATGTCTTATGAATTCACCTTGGCTTTTCTCGTCGTTGCGATCATATTTGTCGCCAAAACTTTCAAAATCGTCCCCCAACAAAGCGCACTCGTCATTGAACGGCTTGGACGATTTTATGCGGTACTGGCACCGGGATTAAATATTGTTATTCCATTTATTGATCGCGTCGCCTATAAGCATTCGCTCAAAGAAATCCCGCTCGATATCCCTAGCCAAGTCTGCATTACGCGCGACAATACGCAACTGCAAGTCGATGGTATTTTGTACTTCCAAGTCATTGACCCGCGCATGGCCTCTTACGGTAGCTCTGACTATGTGATGGCCATCAGTCAATTAGCGCAAACGACCTTACGCTCGGTGATTGGTAAATTGGAAATGGATAAAACATTTGAAGAACGCGATGACATTAATCGCTCAATCGTCGCTGCACTAGATGAAGCTGCCGCCAGCTGGGGCGTTAAAGTACTGCGCTACGAAATTAAAGACTTAACCCCACCGCAAGCGATTTTGCATTCGATGCAGCAGCAAATCACCGCTGAGCGCGAAAAACGCGCACTGATCGCGCAATCAGAAGGGGTAAAACAACAGCAAATTAACTTGGCAACGGGTCAACGCGAAGCCGCAATTCAACAATCACAAGGTGAAATGCAGGCCAATATCAACGAATCCGAAGGCGAGCGCCAAGCGCAAATCAATCGTGCAACAGGTGAAGCTGAAGCCCTTCGATTGGTCGCCCACGCCACAGCAGAGGCCTTGCAAGCCGTTGCAGTAGCGATTCAGACCCCAGGTGGCATGGAGGCGGTTAACCTCAAGGTCGCCGAGCAATATGTCGCCGCATTTAGCAATATTGCCAAAACCGGCAATACGATGCTGTTACCGAGTAACGCCGCCGATGTCGCAGGGATGGTCGCAACCGCAATGAATGTCGTGAAATCTGCAAACTTGCAAAAAACCAACTAAAGTAAATGCACTAACGCAGGAGCTTTCCCATGGCAGATCAAAAATACCGTTTGGTAACCCGCAGTGATTTTGATGGTTTAGTGTGTGCAGTCCTTCTCAATGAACTCGATCTCATCGATGACCTTTTATTTGTACACCCCAAAGACATGCAAGATGGGAAAGTGCCGATCACTGATCGCGACATTACCACCAACCTCCCCTATGTCGCTGGCGCTTATTTAGCCTTTGATCACCATTTATCAGAAACCATTCGCAACGAAGGCAAGCTAAAAAATCATATTATTGATCCTAAAGCGCCTTCTGCAGCACGTGTAGTCTATGATTATTATGGCGGTAAAGAGCGCTTTAATGACATCAGCGACGACATGATGCTGGCAGTGGACAAGGCCGACTCGGCTGAATTCACTCGCGATGAAATCCTCAATCCAAAAGACTGGGTGCTTTTAAACTACCTGATGGATGCGCGAACGGGACTGGGTCGCTTTAGAAGCTTTCGAATTTCAAATTATCATTTGATGATGGATTTGATTAAATATTGCCGCTATCACGGCATCGATGAAATTCTAAAATTACCCGATATCATCGAACGAATTGAACTCTATATGGAACACGCACCGCTGGCCAAAGAGCAAATCCAGCGCTGCAGCCGAATTTTTGACAATCTAGTCGTCTTGGATTTACGCGAAGAAGAAACCATCTACGCAACCAACCGCTTTATGATTTATGCCTTGTATCCACAGTGCAATATCTCAATTCATGTTATGTGGGGATTACAAAAGCAAAACACCGTTTTTGCCACTGGCAAGTCGATCGTCAACCGCTCATCGCAAACCAGCATTGGTGAACTGATGCTGCAATACGGCGGCGGTGGCCATGAAAATGCCGGCACTTGCCAGATTGCCAACAATAAAGTCGATGAAGCGCTGCGAGAACTCGCACTAAAAATCACATCGGATGGCTAATCACAGCTTCATTACCCAACAAAAATGCCGCTATTTGCGGCATTTTTTATGACTAACGAGGATAACGCTGCCCCTGCGTTGCAAGCAAGCCATAACGCCCTTGGCACGGCAAATATTCGACTTCGTGATAAGCGACATCCGCGACTTTAATTTGCCGATACATTTCACCTAAGCTAACCACTTGATAACCTTGCGCCAACCAACCATCTAAAAGTCGCGCAAAATCATCCGCCGCTTGGACGCCATCAAAATCAGCTGCGGCATTATAAACATGGCCGAATTCCGCATCATGGCTGGTGAGTGCCAAGATGGCATCCACTCGATCAACACCCGAAAAGGGCTGAATCTCTTCTAACATCGGCAAAGTGACGGGCAGCTGCATACAACGGGAAACTTCAGCATTTGAAACGGGAAAGAAAGGCGTTACACCACGGGTATCGCTTGCAAACTCAAACTTAGCAATCTGTTCAGCGCGATACACCCCGCGATTACCTTGCCATGCTTTAGCAGAAAACGTGACTGGCATTTGGCCTGTCAATTGACTGAACTGAGCGATATCACTTTGCAAAACACCCACAGTTTCTGTGGGTGACCAACGCGAAATTTGTTGCTGCCAATCATAATTTTTCGCTGGCCGAACGCCATGCTCAAATTGCGAAGACTGCAAACCCTTTA
>CAUPHX010000277.1:0-4619 GCA_963511125.1 uncultured Deefgea sp.
TCCAGTGTGATGCTTGCGCATCACACCAGACAGTGTAATGTCTGGCGACCATAGCGAGGTGGTCCCACTCCTTCCCATCCCGAACAGGACAGTGAAACACCTCAGCGCCGATGATAGTGCGGATTGCCCGTGTGAAAGTAGGTCATTGCCAGACTTCCCTAAAGAAAAGCCCGATTCGAAAGAGTCGGGCTTTTTGCTGTTCGCCGAGAATGTAGGAAATATATGCCAGAGGTATTGCCATGTAGACGTTAATTATCAATGTCTACATGGTAATACATGCAGAGGCTAACGATGGGTCTCAGTTTTAAGATGCAAAAAATCCTACTGTGTCTGAGTTTTAGCGCGCAGATAACTGAGGCGCTAGCTGAGAATAGCGAGAGCTTAGGCAATACTCAGCCGATTATTGATTGGCGTTGTGATCGATTGCATAATGCTGCTTGATGCGAGTTCGATGTCATTGCCAATTCGGCTCTGAATGGGTCATGGATAGTTTGAGTTAGGTGATTGTGCGTGATTTGGTATGTATATATCTTAAATTGTCGGGGTGGGCGCTTGTATACGGGCGTTACGCTGGACGTTGCGCTACGCTTTGCGGCGCACCTTGCTGGTAAAGGCGCGCGATTCACTCGATCTTTTCCGCCTGAGTCGATACTCGTGCAATGGCCTTGTGCGAATCAACGTGTGGCTTTGCAGCTTGAGTATGCGATTAAACAATTGAATGCGGCAGACAAAAAAGCTCTCGCAGCGGGAAAGTCAATTCAGTTATCGAAACCGTTACGATTTGCGGATGGCGCTTGGTTTGCGCCACCCGCTTTGATGACTGATGGCTAGAATTCGGCTTTATTGTCGTCTGTAACTTGGTCAAGCTGCTTGATTGTGCTGCGCAGCCACCAAACTAAGCATAATCCCGGTATCGCGATGATTGCGGAAGCGACAAAGAAGTTTGCCCAGCCGAGTGAAACGACTAAATAGCCCGACGCAGGGCCTACGTAGACTCGCCCGAATGACGCTAGTGCCGAAAGTAGCGCATATTGCGTTGCGGTGAAGTTGGGGTTACATAAACTCATTAATAGCGCCACCGCTGCGGTGGTGCCCATACCGCCAGCTAGATTTTCGGCGCTGATGGCAAACATCAGTAGGCCGATATCGGGGCTGCCATGAACTGCAATGAGCCAATAGCCTAAATTGGTAAATGCTTGCAGCAGGCCAAAAATAAGCAGTGAACGGAATAATCCCCAGCGCAGCATCAAAATGGCGCCCAAAAATCCGCCGAGCAGTGTTGCGATCAAGCCAAAAACTTTATAGGCCTGACCAATAATCGACTTGCTGTATCCCATGTCGAGCAAGAACTTGGTCGACAAGCTGCCAGCAAAAGCATCACCCAGTTTGTAGCCAATAACCAGCGCTAATAAAATCCATGCCCCTTTGCGAGAGAAAAACTCATTGAGTGGCGCAATAATGGCTTCACTCAAGGTTTGGGGAGGACGTACTTGTAAAGTCGGCTCGGGTGAAAGAAAAGTAATGAGCGCCATGCCGCCCATTAACGCCGCCATCACTAAATAGGTTTGCTCCCATGATAAATAGCCATCGGCCAAGATGAGCGCGATGGCGCCCGACGTCAGCATCGCCATCCGGTAACCAAATACACCGACTGCGGCCCCTGGGCCTCGCTCTTCTGGGTGTAAAACTTCAGTGCGATAGGCATCAATCACCACATCCTGTGTGGCGGAAAAAAATGCAATCATCACGGCAAGCAGAGCAAAAGTAGCTAAATGCGTTTTGGGGTCAAGGCCACTCATGGTGGCAATGGTCAGCGCCAATGCGATTTGGCTGATTAAAATCCAGCCACGGCGGCGACCTAAAAATGGCATTGGAAAGCGATCGACCAGTGGTGACCAGAGAAATTTCCACGTATACGGCTGGCCAACGAGCGTAAACCAGCCGATGGTTTTGATGTCTAAGCCCGCATCAGACAGCCATGCTTGCAGTGTGGAGCCCGTTAAAGCCAAGGGAAGACCAGAGGCAAATCCCAGCAACATTGCTGCGCAAATACGACGATTATTAAATACTGAAAAATACTTTGTAAGCATTGGTATTGCTCGCTACGCTTTGATAGATATTTGCTAGAGGGCAATACCCATTAAAGTAAAGTGGATGAGTTGATTCTCGAGATGGTCGCACACTTAATATTGCAGTTCAGTGAGCACTTAAAGTGGGTAGTCGTAATCCACGATTAAAGGTGCATGATCCGAGAATTTTTCGTCTTTATAAATGCTCGCATTGGTCGCCGTAGCCGCCAATTTAGGCGTGGCGATTTGGTAATCAATGCGCCAGCCAACGTCTTTGGCGTAGGCTTGGCCGCGATTGCTCCACCATGTGTAGCCAGGGATTTCGGGGTAGAGCGTGCGCCAAACGTCGACCCATTTGAGTTCGCTCAGCATCTTACCAAACCAAGCTCGCTCTTCAGGAAGGAAGCCTGAGTTCTTTAAGTTTCCTTTCCAGTTTTTCAAATCGATCTCGTTATGCGCAATATTCCAATCCCCCATGACAATTACTTCGCGCCCTGACGCGGCAAGCTCAGCCAAACGGGGCCAGAAATGCGCAAGAAACTCAAACTTAACCGTTTGTCGTTCTTCTGATGATGAACCTGAAGGTAGGTAGAGCGAAATGATCGAAACATTGCCAAACTGAACTTCTAAATAACGGCCCTCAAAGTCGATATCGGCAATGCCAAGCCCGACGATGACTGCATCGGGTTGGCGGCGGCAATATAGACCGACGCCGCTATAGCCTTTTTTTTCGGCGTAATGGAAGTAGCCGAATAAGCCGTTGGGGTTTTGCATTTCAGGCGTGAGGTCTGCCGCTTGTGCTTTTAATTCTTGCACCCCAATTACATCAGCATTCTGGCTGGCTAGCCAGTTTAAAAAACCTTTGTTGGTTGCAGATCGAATACCGTTCAGATTGGCAGAAATGATGCGCACGTAGAGAAATCCTTGTTCAAGGGTGCTATGCTTCGGGGCTATATTAAATAGTAACGTTTTAGAGGGATTCTTCCGCATGACTGATTTTCGCCGCGACTTCATCCAATTTGCTGTCGATAGCCAAGTACTTTGTTTTGGCGATTTTATCACCAAAGCAGGCCGTGCTTCGCCGTACTTCTTCAATGCGGGGCTTTTTAGCGACGGCACGTCGGTCGGCGAATTGGCGCGTTTTTATGCACAAGCGGCGTTGGCATCCGGCGTTCAATTCGACATTTTGTTTGGACCTGCCTATAAAGGGATTGTACTTGCTTCAGCAACGGCAGTGGCCTTGTCCAATGCAGGGCACAATGTGCCGTTTGTGTTTAATCGCAAAGAGGCCAAAGACCATGGTGAAGGTGGTGTTCTCGTTGGTGCTCCGCTCAAGGGTCGTGTGATGATTATTGATGATGTGATTTCAGCGGGTACATCCGTGCGTGAGTCGGTCAAAATTATCCGTGATGCAGGTGCTGAGCCAGCGGGCGTGTTGATTGCGCTGGATCGGATGGAGCGTGGTCAAGGTGCATTGTCAGCGGTGCAAGAAGTCGAGCAATCGCTTGGAATTCCAGTAATTCCAATTGCAAGCTTGCAAGATTTAATTGGATTTTTGGCTGGGCAAGATGGAATGATTGATAATCTAGCCCGTGTAGAAAATTACCGTAATCAATACGGTATTGAATAATTAGGAAGAGCGGCGATGCGTTGTGGCTTGGTTATATTGATGGCAATACTTTGCGCCCCTAGCTATGCCGCTAAGGTCTATCGTTGGGTCGATGAAACAGGCAAGGTGCAATACAGCGATAAGCCGCCTGCAGGTCAATCGAAAGCGTTGATGGAGCTAGATAAGTCAGGGCGAATTCGTAAAGGCAATGAGGTACAGCTTTCACCGATTGAAAAAGCAGCCTTGGAAGAAAAAAAGAAAAGCGAGCAAGAGCAGCGCCGTGCTGACAAAGCCTTGTTGCAATCCTTTTCGAAAACTGAAGAAATTGATTTGCTGCGAGATCGCCAGATTGAAGCCGTGCAGGCCGGGATTCAGACCAATCGTCTGCGAAGAGCGACAGTAGAGAAGCGTGCCGAGCAGCAACAACAGCAATTGCAACGGTTGCAAAAGTCCAAGCGCGCTATTCCTGCTGATCTACAGGCCCAGAGTGATGTCAGTCAAAAAGAAATTGCGGATATTGATAAGCTGATCGTGGTGCAGCAGAACGAAATCACTTTGATTCATGAGCGTGCAGCAACGCAGAAAAAACGATTTACTGAATTGAAAAGCATACAACCGAATTAAGATTGCGTTTTCACAAAGACGGTTTGAGTGATTGATTTTATGCTGCGGGTTTTTCCGTGTTGGTATGTATGGGTAGTAATGGCACAATTCCTCTTTTAGAAGAAGTAAGTTAAAAATGACAGAACAAAATACGCAAGTCCGTGCGGTATTCGGGATTGATATTGGCGGTACCGGCATTAAAGGTGCCCCAGTTAATATTGTTACGGGTGAGTTTTTAGCTGAACGTCATCGGATTGAAACGCCGCAACCTGCAACGCCAGAGGCTGTTGGACAAGTGGTTAAAGCGCTAGTCGAGCATTTTAATTGGACCGGCCCAA
>CAUPHX010000278.1:0-4616 GCA_963511125.1 uncultured Deefgea sp.
GCAATGCAGGCAAGCAATAGTGATAGCCACGCACCAAGCTCGGCCAATCGTAACCCGCACGACTTATCGTTTTGCCTTGTTTCATGAGCTGCAAATCAGATTCAGGCAAAGCATACAAAATACTGTCGATACTAAAATTTAGATATTGCTGCGGCAGCAATTCTTGTAGTGCTTTGGCGAGACTGGTTTTGCCCGAACTGCTAGTGCCGTTCAGGATGATGACTTGCGGTAAAGGCATGAGAGAAATCCAAATAGGGTCAATAGATGTGTTTCACGTGAAACACACCGTGCGACTATTGTAATTTTTCTGGGGGTTCCAGCTCGGCCTCGGCCGCGGCAGCGGCGATTTCTTCTGCGATTTCTTCATCCGTACTGCGCGCCCAAAACATGCGGTCGGGAATAAATTGCCCCATGCCAGGACGAAATGCATTTGAGAGGGTTTGCCATGTATAGTCTTGCGCATCACGTACCGCGTCTGCAATCTCGACGCCATTGGCCAGCGCGCCCGCAATCGCCGACGCCAGCGTCGCACCTGCGCCGTGATAACTACCAGGCAGGCGTTCCCACTGATCAGTACGAACGCGACCTAGGCGGCTATACAGCGTGTTGACCACTTTGGGCGTTTTTTCATGCGTGCCCGCAATCAGAACGTATTCGCAGCCACATTCCAAAATACGCTGTGCAGCGGCATCCAGCGGGATTTCTTCCTGCTCATCGGGATCATCCGACGCCAGCAAACGCGCCTCGGTATTATTCGGCGTTACGATGAGCGAGTGCGGAATCAGCAATTCGCGCATTGCCGAAATCAACTCCTCATTCGACAATTCTTCGCCACGGCCCATGCTAAAAACGGGTTCCAAAATTAGCGGAATATCTGGGTAATCGGAAGCGATTTCAGCGATGACCGCCAAATTCTCTACACTGCCGACCATGCCGACTTTGATCGCATCGATTTTAATGTCTTCTAATATAAAACGTGCTTGTTCTTCGACGATTTCAGAGTCGACAGCATGAAATTCTTGTACGCCTGCGCTGTCTTGAATTGTCATCGCAGTGACAATCGGCAGGGCATGACAGCCCAGCGAGGCGAGCGTCAAGACATCGGCCATTAAACCCGCGCCGCCCGAAGGATCGTTGGCAGCAAAAACCAGCACGGTGGGTGGAGTTGGATTCATAAGCAGAGATTTTCTTTGTTCGGTAAAATTAGAATTCTAAACCACTCTGAGCGACTTATCCCGATGAAAAAATATATGTGCCTAATCTGTGCGTTTATTTATGACGAAGCCGAAGGCCGCCCCGAAGACGGGATTCCCGCCGGCACCAAATGGGAAGACGTGCCCATGAACTGGACTTGCCCTGATTGCGGTGCGCGCAAAGAAGATTTTGAAATGGTGCAAATTTAATGTCGGCCCTAATCCGCCCGTTTTGCTAGTCCTAAAAAATCTGGCTAGCCCAAGTCATCAACTGGCCCGTTTTAAGCTTTTAGCGAAATCAACTGAATCTGATCGAATTGGCTGTGATGTTTATTGCATTTTAGATTGGTAATTGATGACCTGCATCAGCACTGCCTTGCAATTTAAGTCATCCAATGTTGAAGTGGCAATCGTGTCTTTCTGCC
The DNA here is from genome assembly GCA_963511125.1 of uncultured Deefgea sp. Classification (GTDB taxonomy): domain Bacteria; phylum Pseudomonadota; class Gammaproteobacteria; order Burkholderiales; family Chitinibacteraceae; genus Deefgea. The sequence continues at coordinate 1,619 of CAUPHX010000278.1, forward strand.
TAATCACCCATATAAATTTCACCGAGGTTTTTGTAATGAAGCGTGTTTTACTGAGTGTTCTTCTGGTCACATTGATAACCGGCTGCCAGCAAGCAAGCACCACGCAATCGGGTGCCGTTGGCGCAAATCGCAAGCAAATGATGTTGCTATCGAGTCAAGAAGTCGATCAAATGGCCGCGCAAGCCTACGCCAACACCGTTCAAAAAGGCACCGCGCAAGGCGTGCTGCTGTCGGCGAAAGATCCGATGACGATTCGTGTTCGTGCCATTGCGAATAAATTGATTCCACATGCAACGGTATTTCGTCCAGACGCTGCAAAATGGAAGTGGGAAGTCAATGTCCAAAAAAGTCCACAGAACAACGCCTACTGTATGGCCGGCGGTAAAATCATGTTTTACAGCGGCATTATCACTAATTTGAAATTGACGGACGATGAAATCGCCCAAATCATGGGGCATGAAATCGCGCACGCTCTGCGCGAGCACAGTCGTGAACGAATGAGTGAAGAATACGCCAAAACGACGGCACTCAGCGGCGGTTTGGAGCTACTCTCACTGGCGACTGGCGGCAAGTATGATGGCTACAAAGGCTTGGCGGGTGACTCGCTCACTAAAGTAGCAGAGCTGGCCATTTCACTGCCGAACAGTCGATCGCATGAATCCGAAGCCGATATGATGGGCTTAGAATTAGCGGCTCGTGCCGGCTATGATCCAAAGGCATCGGTTACTTTGTGGCAAAAAATGTCCGCTCAAGGTAGTGGAGGTCCTGAGTTCTTGTCGACCCACCCATCGGGAACCACGCGGATTGCTGAACTACAAGCCAAAATTCCAACCGTCCAACCCTTGTACGATGCTGCAAAACCTAAATCAGGAAAAAGTAACCCGAAAAAGTCCTAAGTCAGAGATGGCAAGGTAAAAACCTTGCAGAATAGACTGAGCCAAGGGCTTGCTCGATGTGTTGAGTGAGCCCTTTCCGTTTTTTAGCCTGAAAAGGAATTGTCATGTTGTGGGTTAAATCGTTGCACCTGATTTTTGTGATTAGCTGGTTTGCGGGGCTATTTTATCTGCCGCGTCTGTTCGTCAATTTGGCGATGGCGACCGAGCAGACCGAGCTGGCGCGGCTCAATTTAATGGCGCACAAGCTCTATCGCTTTATGACGCCGATTGGCGTTTTGGCGCTGATTTTTGGCGTATGGATATGGGGCTACTATGACTTTTATCTCGGCGAAGGCTGGCGCTGGATGCATGTTAAACTCACTTTAGTGGCCTTGCTGATCGGCTATCACGCATGGTGTAGGCAAATCGTTCGCGACTTTGCTGCAGGAAAAAACAGCCGCAGCCATGTGTGGTATCGCTTTTTTAATGAATTCCCCGTGCTTGTTTTGTTCGCCACCGTCGTGCTGGTGATTGTGAAACCTTTTTAAATGGTCAAAAAATGAAAGCCCTGCTCCCTGTTTTATTACTGGCGCTATTGAGTGCCTGCGGTGAGAAAACACCATCAGCGAGTCAATGTGGCGTATACGCCATTGGCCCCAACCAAATTAAAGAAATTCTCAAAACTCAACAAGCTGAACCCGCACCAGGCCGCACTGCCAAGGCCGACTTGCCGGCCGACTTTCCACCTGAGTTACTCGACCCACAAGGCTATTACCGTGGCATGGCGGTGTATTGCACCGCTGACGAAGCCCGCAAAGCCTTAGTCGAGCAAAAACACAGCGAATGGAGCGTGTATGAATTGACAAGCGAATGGGCGTCCAATGTGTATCAAGCGGACAATGGTGCCAATCACCTGCGTGCCAACGCGACCATCAAACAGGCGGTTGAATAATGGCCGTTGAAATCGAACGTAAATTCCTCATCGCGAGCGACACGTGGCGCGAGCAGATTAGCCATAGCACGCGCATCGCGCAGGGTTATTTATGTACTGATCCTGAGCGAACTGTGCGCGTACGCACCAAGGGCGAAGCCGCGTTTCTGACCATCAAAGGTAAAAACGCTGGCATCAGCCGCGCCGAGTTTGAATACGCCATCCCTGTCGCCGACGCATTGGCGATGCTGGCGCTGTGCCCGAATGTGTTGGATAAAACCCGCCATCTAATCAACATCGACGGCCACACCTTTGAAGTTGATGAGTTTCACGGTGCTAATGCTGGACTCATCGTGGCCGAGTTGGAGCTAAGCAGTGAAGATGCGGCTTATCCACAGCCCGCATGGCTCGGTGCCGAAATCTCGGGCGACGCCCGCTATTACAACAGCGCCTTATCGATTACACCGTTTAGCCAATGGCAAAAATGAGTGATTTTCCACGGTTGGAAACCCAGCGATTAGTGTTACGTGAAATCGTCGCCGCTGATGCCGCGGCGATTTTTGCCATTCATGGCAACGTGGACGTGATGCGTTATTTTGGCACCGACCCCATGACCGAGTTCGCCCAAGCCGCCGATTTGATCGAAGCCTTTTCGCGCTGGCGTGGCGAGGAAAACTCAGGCATTCGTTGGGGTATTGAGCACAATGGCCAACTCATCGGCAGCTGTGGATTATTTCGCTGGAATCACGCGTGGCACAGTGCGATGGTTGGTTATGAATTAGCCCAAGCAGCATGGGGGCAGGGCTTGATGCAGGAAGCCCTCACGGCGATTCTGCCCTATGGTTTCAACACGATGAACCTAAACCGCATCGAAGCGCAAATTCACCCCAACAACACCGCCTCACTCAAACTGATGCCCAAGCTCGGTTTTGCCCATGAAGGTCATCTTCGCGAAGTCGGATTCTGGGGCGGCCAGTTCCATGATTTTATGCAGTTTGGTTTATTAAAACGAGAATTTGCAGGCTGATTACGACCCATATCGCTTTTCATTCTGAGCCACAACTGGCGGAAACAAACCAAAATATACGATGTATTGCCCGCTAGGCATTATAAAGTGGACCCCAGAGTCCAGACAATTATTCATCTAATTTAAGAGGGTGTCGCCTCTACTACAGCGGATTGGCGCTGCCCC
>CAUPHX010000279.1:0-4607 GCA_963511125.1 uncultured Deefgea sp.
AAGCTCACTTGCTTCCCCCTTTGTAAAAGGGGGATTGAGGAGGATTTTGCACAGCAAGCAGCATCGCCTAGTCCTCAAGCCGCGCAGAAATCCCCCCTAGCCCCCCTTTTACAAAGGGGGGAATGTGATCGCGATCTATCAGCGGCATCACTCCTCCCACCGCAGTTTGTTATGCAATTACAAGCGCAAGCGTGTTACCAATTAACACATCCGGATATGCAGCGCAGCGCAGCCGATTTTGCTGGCGAAATACTCACCGCAATGCCCGGTATCGGTAATCCAGCGCGCTTTTTTGCGACATTGCGCGATTTGAATTTTCGCTTTACTGAACAGGCGATGCCGGATCATCATGCGTTTTCAATGCACGATTTACCCGCCAGCGGCGCGATCATCGTGACCGAAAAAGACGCGGTGAAGCTCTCCGCCTTAAATTTGGGCGCAGACGGTGATAGAATCTGGGTTTTGCCAGTGGCTGCACAGATTGAACCGAATCTGGCCGACTGGTTAGACGAACAATTAAGGAAAATCTAAATGGATGCCAAGCTACTAGAAATTCTGGTGAGCCCTGTTTCAAAAGGCCCATTGATTTACGATAAAGCCAAGCAAGAACTAATCTCTAAAGCGGATCGTTTAGCTTTTCCAATTAAAGACGGTATTCCGGTGATGTTAGTGAGCGAAGCGCGCGAACTCACTTCCGACGAGTTGGCATAAACATGAGCTTTGTCGCGATTATCCCTGCCCGCATGCAATCGACCCGTTTGCCCAATAAGCCGCTAGCCGATATTGCCGGTAAACCGATGGTGGTGCGCGTGGTGGAACAAGCGCTGCAATCGGATGCCAATATGGTCGTCGTGGCTTGCGATGAGATGGCAATTCAAGACGCTGTGATGTTGGCGGGCTACGCTTGCATGCTCACGCGCAGCGATCATCCATCGGGCACTGATCGCCTCGCCGAAGCGGTCGATCGCCTCGGATTGCCCGATGACGCAATTGTGGTGAACGTGCAAGGTGATGAACCGCTGATTGATCCTGAACTGATTAACGCGGTGGCAGCGCATTTAGCGGCGGATGAAAGCCTGGCGATGGCGACAGCGAGCCACAAAATCGAGAGTACTGAGGACTTCTTTAACCCGAATGTGGTGAAAGTGGTTTGCAATGCAGCGAGCCAAGCGATGTATTTTAGCCGCGCACCGATTCCGTGGGATCGTGATGGCTTTAATGATGATAATGGTGATGAAGATTGGGTATTGCCTGCTGAGCTAGATGCACAAAGGCATATCGGTATATACGCCTATAGAGCTGGATTTTTGCGTACTTATCACACTCTCGCACCCTCGGCTTTGGAAAATATCGAAAAGCTCGAACAACTGCGTGTGCTCTGGCATGGTTACAAAATCGGCGTTTACCGCGCAGCACAAGCGCCAGCGGCTGGCGTGGATACACCCGAAGATTTAGAACGAGTTCGCGCCGTTTTTGCAGCGATTGCTTGCTGATTTTATATTCACAGGAAGCAGAATAATGGTACAGATTGTTCCTGTTTATGCTGCTGGATTGGCCTTGTTGTTTGTTTATTTGAGTGTGCGAACGATTCAAATGCGGCGCAAATATCAAGTTTCTGTAGGTGAAGGGCAGCATGCAGAGTTGCAGCGGGCGATTCGAGCGCATGCCAATTTTGCTGAATATGTGCCGATGGCTTTGTTGATGCTGTTTTGGCTTGAAATGCAATCGACGCCGCATTGGCTGGTGCATATTTTATGCGCTTTACTGTTGCTCGGGCGTGTGTCGCATGCCTATGGCTTTAGCCAAGTGCGTGAAATAATGAAATTACGCGTCGCGGGCATGATGGCGACGTTTACGGTGTTGCTCGTTGCTGCTGCCGTCATTGTGTTGAAGGCTGTGGGGTTGTCCTAGCGGGTTGTGGTACTCAAAAATAAAGATAAAAAAGTAGTAAATTTAAATAAGTCATTCATATCACTGGTTGTCATTTTCATAACACGACGGGGAACATAGCAATGCGATTAATTCTTTTGGGCGCACCTGGCGCTGGTAAAGGTACACAAGCGAACTTTATCCGTGAACAATTTGGTATTCCACAAATCTCGACGGGCGATATGCTGCGCGCAGCGGTGAAAGCCGGTACGCCACTGGGTTTGGAAGCCAAAGCGATTATGGATGCGGGTGGTTTGGTGCGTGATGACATCATTATCGGCTTGGTGAAAGAGCGCATCGCTCAACCTGACGCGGCCAATGGCTTTTTGTTTGACGGTTTCCCACGCACGATTCCACAAGCTGAAGCGATGGTTGCGGCGGGTGTAGAGATTGATTACGTGGTTGAAATCGATGTGCCTGATGCCAACATCGTTGATCGCATGGCAGGTCGTCGTGTACATGTGGCTTCGGGCCGTACTTTCCACATCAAATACAATCCACCAAAAGTGGAAGGTATCGATGATGAAACGGGCGAGCCTTTGGTTCAACGTGATGACGACAAAGAAGAAGTGGTACTGAAGCGTTTGGGCGTGTATCACGAGCAAACCGAAGTGCTAGTGAGCTTCTACGGCAAAATGGCTGCTTCTGGCGATGCTAGCGCACCAAAATACATCAAGATTGATGGCACACAGCTTGTTGAGGCTGTGCGTGAGCAAACATTGAAGGCACTTAGCGCATAAGAGCGCTGCTTGCTGTCAAAAGCCACTTTGTTCGCAAAGTGGCTTTTTTTATGCGTGCTTGATTTTAGTTTGGGTTTTATGACGGTTTTCGACTAAAAATCAATTAGATAGCCTGTGAGAGAAAAAATGATTTTAGCGATGACCTATACCAGCCAAGCCACGGTGCTGCATACCGAAGAAATGCGTCTCAAGCTCATGCGCGAATGTGAGTTACGCAATGCCAATCAAGATGTCACAGGCTTGCTTTTGTATCAAGACGGCCATTTTTTGCAATATATCGAAGGTGAGCCAGCAACAATTCGGCAAATTTTTTCACGCATCCAGCGTGATCCTCGCCATCATGATGTGGTGCTGCAGAGCGAAGAGGTGATAATGCAAAGGCAATTTCCAGATTGGAGCATGTTTTACCGCGATTATGATTTCATTTATCCGCATCTCCAAATGGATCTGGGTGAATTAGTTACCTTGGCTAAAGTGGTGGAAGCCTTGGATGAGCGACCAGAAATACGCCAAATGATGTTCGATTTTTTGAAGAAAAAACACGATGGTGTTTTTTAGAACGGAATGCTCAAGCACCAGCACGACGGAAAGTACCGATCGCGAATTTTGCGGCAACGCGCAAAATAAAGTTCTTCCTTGCAGGAGTCAGTCATGCCCATGAATGCCTTATATGCTCAATCTGGCGGCGTAACGCCAGTGATTAATGCCTCTGCTGCTGGGGTGATTTCTGCGGCAAGGTTGCACCCCAAGCATATTGGTCGCATGTATGTGGCCAAAAATGGCATTTTAGGCGTGCTCAATGAAGAGTTGATTGATACCTCAGTGCTGACTAATACCGATTTGGCACAGCTCAAAGCGACGCCCGGCGGCGCATTTGGTTCGTGTCGGCACAAAATCAAAACTGAAGCGGAGTTGGCGCGGATTTTAGCGGTGTTTAAAGCTTGGGATATTGGCTACTTTTTTTATAATGGCGGTGGTGATTCCGCCGATACCTGCTTGAAAGTGTCCGAATTGGCCGAAGCGGCGGGCTATCCTTTGTTGGCGATTCAAGTACCGAAAACCATTGATAATGACCTGCCGCATACCGACAATTCACCCGGCTTTGGCTCGGTGGCAAAATATATTGCTACTTCGGTGCGCGAAGCGGGTTTGGATGTGAAATCAATGGCGGCTAGCTCGACCAAAGTGTTTATCTTAGAGGTGATGGGGCGGCATACCGGTTGGATCGCTGCCGCGAGTGGCTTGGCAGCACGGGCTGAAGGTGAGCCGCCGCATCTGATTTTATTGCCTGAAGTCGGCGTTGATGAAGGCCGTTTGCTCGCGGCAGTAGAAAATACAGTAGCTAGGTATGGCTATTGCGTCATTGTTGCAGCTGAGGGTGTGAAGGATACCCTGGGTGAGTTTTTATGTGAAGCGGGTGGCAAAGATGCCTTTGGCCATGTGCAATTAGGCGGTCTGGCGCCGTATTTGGCAGGTTTAATTAAAACGCACTGTGGTTTTAAATGCCATTGGTCGGTCGCGGATTATTTACAACGTGCAGCGCGACATACGGCATCTGCAACTGATTTGGCGCAAGCGATTGCCGTTGGTGAAGCGGCGGTGAAATTGGCCGTTGCGGGGCAGGGCGGTATGATGGTGACGATTGAGCGTTTGGGTGAGGTGCCTTATACATGGGACATCGGCGCAGTGCCACTGGGGGTGGTTGCCAACTGCGAAAAACGGCTGCCGCCCGAGTTTATCGCGGCGGATGGTTGTGGCATCACCGCCGCAGCACGTCGCTACTTTGCGCCCCTCATCGCCGGCGAAGCACCACCACCCTATATAGTGGACCCAACAAAACAGACAGTAATTTAAGATGGTTTCTGCCATGAAAAGGTAGGCCGATATGAGTGAGAAAAATCGTAAAGTTTTGACGGGTGCGCAGAAAGCGAAAGTCGC
>CAUPHX010000280.1:0-4583 GCA_963511125.1 uncultured Deefgea sp.
ACGTATTGGATTTGCTGAAGTAATTCAGAATTACCCAAAAGAAAACCCGCTGATCAGGCGGGTTTTCTTTTGGGCGTTGAGGGTCGTCTTGAGTAAACGGCTATTCAATCTCCAGCATGACTTCATTGCGGCGCAGCATGGGCAGTATCCACGGTGGGTCGTAGCGTGCCAGCTGTGGGCTGCCGACGGACTTGAGATTTTGGCTCGCTAGCCATACGCGTAATTCATTGATGCGTTTTTGAGTGCCCGCCTCAGTGTTAAAACCAGAATACTTCAGCACCGCCCACGTTTTCGCTGGCTGCTCGCGAATCACGACAGCAGAATTATTTGGCTTGGGTAGCGTGGCCAGCGTATAGCTGCTCGGCATAACAAAATGCATCCGCCACTGCTGAGCACCTTGCAGAGCGGTCATGTCACTTGGCGCTGATGCGGATTTTGGCGCCATGACCACGGGCGCGGTCATCGCAATTTTTTGTGCGGGGGCTTTCACGGGGGCCAGCGTAACCGGCGCTGTCATCGCGATTTTTGCAGAGCCTTTATCGCTTTGAGGATTTTGCCGCGACGTTATCGCCAAAAATATAAGCGGCAATGGCGCGAAAGCCTTGGCTAGAGGCTGCATCCATATCCCCCACCACGTCAACCTCAGCCACAATGAGGGCTGGATAGCGCCGTAACTCGATGTCTTTCTGTTGGGAGATTACTTCGAACTTGGGTTCTTCAGTCGCCATGGCGGGTGCTCCCACTAGCCCAAGGGCCAGCAATAGAATGAGTTGAATCGGCGTTTTCACGATTGAATCCTTTGCGTATTGGGTCAATAAATCGAAATCACAGAGGCTCGTCCATACCTAATATGTATATGACCCTAGCCCACATTTATTCAAGCCCTCAGCGCAATACGGCAACTTATTTTAATTGGCCACTCAATCCAGGTGGCGATCCAAATCTGTTTGCTCGTAACGAATAAAGCGGGTTTTGTTTAGGTAGCTATAGCTCAGCCAAATCATAAAAACCCCATATACAGATATTACACAAAGCGACAATTGATGATTTATCTCTAAACGTTGCAGCGCTTCTGCGCGTAAAGTAGCGGTTTTAATTGCCAGAATATCGCCATGAATGCCGTTTTAATTGCCGTTACCCTGATGCTGGCGCTGTCGCTCAGCCGCATTCACGTGGTCATTAGTATTTTAATTAGTGCCGTTGTCGGCGGATTATTTGGTGGCTTAACGCTCGCCAAAACCATCGCTGCATTTAATGGCGGCTTGGGTGGCGGGGCAGGGATTGCGCTGTCGTATGCGCTACTGGGCGCCTTTGCCTTGGCGCTGGCTGAATCAGGTCTCCCCCACGCGATGGCGGATGGCTTGACCAAACTCAGTCAAAAAAGCAGCAATAGCCAGCGCGTCAAATGGGGCATTTTGCTCGCCGTATTGGCCGTTTCGATTTCATCGCAAAATCTATTGCCGATTCACATCGCATTTATTCCGCTGCTGATTCCGCCACTACTTTATACCTTGGCCAAATACCAACTCGATCGCCGCGCCTTAGCCTGCGTCATCACATTTGGTTTAATCACGCCGTATATGCTGTTTCCCGTGGGCTTTGGTGAAATTTTCTTAAAACAAATCCTGCTCGGCAGTATCGCCAAATCGGGCTTGGACGCCAGCCACGTGAATGTGATGCACGCCATGGCATTGCCGGCACTCGGTATGGTTTTTGGCTTATTGATGGCCGTATTTGTTACTTATCGCAAACCGCGCCAATACAATATTGACGCACTCAAGGCGGTTGAGCGCGAAGATATTCGTTACACCCCACGCTCTATCAGTGTCGCCATCGCCGCCATGGTGGTGACGTTTGTCGTGCAACTCTTGGCCGACTCGATGCTACTCGGTGCATTAGCCGGTTTTGCCATTTGCGTCTTGGGTGGCGCAGTCGCGTGGCGCAATGCAGATAGCGTGTTTAGCGAAGGCATGAAAATGATGGCCGGCATTGGTCTGATTATGATTGCAGCCTCGGGCTTTGCCGAAGTGCTTAAAGCCACCGGCGATGTAGCCAGTTTGGTTGAGCAATCAGCAGGCTGGATTGGCAATAGCAAAGCGCTGGCTGCATTCTTGATGCTCTTGGTCGGTTTAATCGTAACGCTCGGCATCGGGTCGTCGTTTTCTACCGTACCGATTTTGGCGACCATTTATGTACCACTGGCGATGAAGCTGGGTTTTAGCCCCGAAGCCATTGTGTGTTTGGTCGGCACTGCCGGTGCTTTGGGTGATGCAGGCTCGCCCGCTTCGGATTCAACCCTTGGCCCAACCGCGGGTTTGAATGTCGATGGCCAGCATAATCATATGTGGGATACCGTTGTGCCCACTTTCTTGCATTACAATCTGCCACTAATGGCATTTGGTTGGGTCGCGGTGATGGTTTTATAGTCCGACGTTTCGTACGCGGTAAGGGCAATCTACAGCTTAGGTGATGAAAAATGCAATTTATCAGCATTTTTTGAATATAGCACTTGCCAAGCGTCAATTGTTCGGTGATAATCATGCCTCTCTTGGCTATGTAGCTCAGTTGGTTAGAGCACAGCACTCATAATGCTGGGGTCGCAGGTTCGAGTCCCGCCATAGCCACCAGTTATCACTCTCTGCTTATACAGAGAGTAAAAAAGCCCCGTAAATCTTAGGATTGCGGGGCTTTTTTACGTCCATAAGCCATCATAAGCCCCCTTTACTCGCCATAGTTTTGGGGATACGTTTAGGGATACGAGATTTCCGTATCCCTAAGAGCCTACCAATGGCACGACAAACCAAGCCACTTACTGGTTAAGCAGTCGGGGTTAAGCTCTAGCGACTCAAATACACCAAGCCTTGCGGCACAGCCTGAATGCTTTCTTTTTGGGCATATCCAGAAACAAGCCTAGCCATGGCACGCAAAAAGCGCGAAGAAGTACGCAGCTACAAATACATTTGAGCTTGTAGCCCTCGAATGGCACAGCAAAGAACTTAAAAGTAATGATTGGTCACCTGACCATGCACAACTAAATATTCAATGTCTACCAGCATAAACTAACGATCGTTTTTTCTGTCACAAGCACTCGGCAAACTTACAAAAATACATGGTTTATAAACACATATATATTAGAAATTACTAATTTACTTTCTTGTGTTGTTGGATTGCTAGTTTATTGATTTTATTCATTATTTTTGTTTAAAATTCGCCTTAAAGGTATTGCATCAGCTCACCAAACTCTGCTAAATTCTCGCTCGAATATGTCAATTACATACCACGTCGAGGGTTACATGCATCAATACGGAGCGATTAGTCTGGTTTTTGTTTCAAGCTTAGCCGTTGCTGCGCCAGCAGAATGGTCGGCTAAACAATCCTACTCTGGCACGCAGCAAGTGAGCTACGCAGGGCAAGTCTGGATTGCAAAATGGTGGAATAGCAACGAAGCGCCAGGCTCGAAAGAATGGGGTGCATGGCAACTTGTTAAAACAGGCGCCACGCCAACATTGCGCCCGACTGCTGCAACCGCCACACCACGGCCCACTGCCGCGATTACCGCAACGCCGCAACCAACAGCCGCTCCCGTCGTTACAACTCCGCGCCCTAGCGTTGTCGTCGCCAACCCGACTGCACGCCCGACCGCCGTGATCATCGCAACGCCGCAACCAACAGCCGCTCCCGTCGTTACAACTCCGCGCCCTAGCGTTATCGTCGCCAACCCGACTGCACGCCCGACCGCCGTGATCACCGCAACGCCGCAACCAACAGCCGCTCCCGTCGTTGCAACACCACGACCAACTGCAGCGACGGTGACTCAACCCGCAGCACCCGCTTGGGATGCACTCAAAACATATTCACAAGCCATGCAAGTGGTGAGCTACCAAGGTCGGTTATATCGTAATAAATGGTGGACTCAGGGTGAAACGCCCAATGGCAGCAACGCTTGGCAAGCGATCGGTAGCGTTCAACCCGTCGCAGCCACTCCGCGTCCGAGCGCCGTTTCAGTGACTTTACCTTTGCCCGTTGTGACGCCGACTCGCATCACGCAACCAATCGCTGTAACAGCAACGGCCATTGTGGCAACGCTAGCCCCCGTCGTCGCGACGCCAACGCCGCGCCCAGTTGCCGTTTCGGTGACTATACCTTTGCCTGTACTGACCCCAACGCCGATTCGTGCCACACCAACCCTTGCGCCAACACAGGTTTCGACGATTGTTCCGGCGCGCCAAATTACTTTGGAGCAGCCTGGTGATTTAGGCCAATTACGCAAAGCACAACAACGCAGTTTTAACCACACGCCGTATCAATCAACCGGCTATTGGGTTGAGCCAGGCGATAACTTGGTCGTGAATTTCCACTTTACTGGCAGCGCGCCAAATGTATTGCCTGAGATCTGGATTCACACGATTGATGACAACACGTGGAATTACGGCGATGCGCAAAAAACGCCGCTCAAAGTGGGTAGCACGACGATCACCGCCAAAATGCGCGGCATTGTCTACGTTGCCGCCAGCGCCGATCAAACCATTGAGTGCTTGCGTCGCTGCCCACATCAAATTAGCGCGCAGATCGTAGTCTTGCGG
>CAUPHX010000281.1:0-4564 GCA_963511125.1 uncultured Deefgea sp.
CTTGCTTCGCCAAGGAAAGTAAGCAAAGGAAGGCGACCCGGGCGAAAAGCGCTCCGCGCTGCCCTTGCTTCGTCGTGAGCCAAACGATAAAGCTGTTTGTCTCACTCCTCGCCGCGGTTTTCGCTACACGGGATTTTAAGCTCCAGACCGACGATCAAGACATATACCTGCAGTAGTGTTGCTCTGAAGGCTTTGTACTAATTGTTCTTCCTTGATATACCCAACCGCTAATTAGCACGAAATGCCCGTGGAGCTGCGCCGCTTGAAAAAGTCATGGCGAGGTTTTAAGCCGCGCAGTGTTTGAGCGTTGCGACGTTAGCGCAACGCGAGTTGAAGCGGCGCCTCGCCGTGGCTTTTTCAAGCGGGGTTTCGCGGCGATCGGGCACGCGCGGGTTGCAAGGGGCGGCGCAAGACCCGCTCCTTGCTCGTCTGGCCGGCGAAACGGCCGACTCACCGCCTGCGTCAGCAGGCCAACAACGCCGTAAGTTGGGCTAAGCTTGCGCAGCCCAAGGTTTACCGCGACAGACCGCCAATCACGGCGGTTTTTCTATACCTGCATCATTTCATCCAACACGGATTAACGGCTATGCGCCGCGGCACTTACTTTCCTTGCTTCGCCAAGGAAAGTAAGCAAAGGAAGGCGACCCGAGGCGAAGTCGGCTCCGCCGTTCCCTCTCTCGTCGCGAGCCTAGGTCTCGCTCCTCACTCGGCCTTCGCTTTAACGGGATTTAAAAACCATCGCCCCACCATTGCGATAAATACCTGCCTTGGTATTGCCCTGCATCACATTCTAATAATTGACCACATCGATATACCCCACCGCTTATTAGAACGGATTGCCCGTGGAGCCGCGCCGTTCGGGAGGCGGTTGGCAAGGCATGGCGTAGCTTGGCGACTTGTCGCCGTAGCGGAGACTGTGGCCTTGGGCCATTTTAAGACGCGACTGTTTGAGCGTCGCCTTGCCAATTGCTGGACGGACGGGGTTTCGTGGCGATCGGGCACGCGCGGGTTGCAAGGGACGGAGCAAGACCCGTCCCTTGCTCGTTTGGCCGGCGAAACGGCCGACTCACCGCCTGCGTCAGCAGGCCAACAAGCAGTATCGCAGCACATGAATATGGCAAGGCAAGGCATGGCGTAGCTTGGCGACTTGTCGCCGTAGCGGAGACTGTGGCCTTGGGCCATTTTAAGTCGCGACTGTCTGAGCAGCGAAACGGCCGACTCATCGCCTGCGCCAGCAGGCTCTGCGCAACAGCCCAAATTCGCACGACGAAAGATTCAAAGCAACGAGCACGTTTATAATCATGACCAATCCATTATTCAAAAAGAACACAAGCATGCGCCAACGCCTCAACCTTATCTTGCTCGGCGTCGCAGACGTTGCCCGCTCTGCCGCTTTTTATGAAGCTTTGGGCTGGCAAAAAGCGGCGAGTAGTCACGCTGAATTTGTGAAATTTGACTTAGGTGGCGTGGTTATCGCCCTGCAATCACGCCAGCATTTTGCGCAAGATGCGAACTACCCAACAGCAGAAAATCAAGGATTTGCTGGTATGGCACTGGGTTATATTGCTCGCCAACCCGACGATGTCCCTCGGGTATTAGAGAAAGCTGCCGCACTGGGTGCTGTACTTGTTAAACCAGCAACAAAAAATGCTTGGGGAGTCGCTGGTTATTTTCTAGATTTAGATGGGCATTTATTCGAAGTGCTTTATGAGGACGGCTGGATTTTCGACCAGAATGACAATCTGGTGGTTTAGATTTAAACAGAGTATCGCCACCAAGCCATTATAAATAAATACTTTTATAGATATACCCAAACAAAAACCATATAGAGCGGGTCGCGACCCGCGCTGATTGCCATTGGTGATATCGGAGTCGGCTTGGCGAGTTATGCTTTTGGCTAACCATGCCATATGCTGTGAAATTCAAAACCGCTTCTAACGAGAATTTAAAACCATCACCCCACCATTGCGACAAATACCTGAGCTGGTATTACCCTGTATCTCATTGTAATAATGACCCACGCCGATACACCCCACAGCTAATTAGAACAAATTGCCCTTGGAGCCACGTCGTTCGGAAGGCTGTTGGCAAGGCATGGCGTAGTTAGGCCAGCGAAACGGCCGTCTCACCGCCTGTATCAGCAGGCCAACAGCCCAGCGTTCAATTCGCTCAGTGCGCGCTACTCGCTTGGATTTCACAGGAGGAGCAAGACCTCCCCTGAGAGGTCTTAGGCCGCGACCTTTGCTAAGGCAACAAGTTACCAAGCTTAGTCACGTCGCCTTACCGGCAAAACGGCCGATTTACAGCTTGCACCAGCAAGCTCAGAAAATCACTTGAATCGCTGAAGCCCCCATTTTATACAGAAAAACTAGTGTTATCCCCTACACCAAACCACAATGAATGTGCGCTTTTTCACACAATCCAACGCATTAAAAAAAGTATGTGATTAACATTTGTTATATCCAGCCACGGCATGATAAATTACGCGCACTTAGTGCCAAGATAAATCAATATTATCAAAAACTTATAGGCATATTTGTGCTGCAAAGCACAATAAATTGCCCATCGCTAAGCCACCAAACCACAAAAATATTCGGAGCAGACGACGTGAATAAAAAACAAATTTCTAGCTTGCTGGCCACCAGCCTCATGGCAGCCAGCGGCGCACTGATGATGCCGCAATTGGTATCGGCGCATGGTTCGATGGAAGTGCCGGTTAGCCGTGGTTTAAGCTGCTTTAACGAAGGCCCAGAAACCCTCAAATCAGCGTCATGCCAAGCCGCTGCGGCAGCGTCGGGCAAACAAATGTTGTACGACTGGACGGGCGTGAATCAATTGCCCAATGGCGATCACAAAGCATTTGTACCAGATGGCCAATTGTGTGGCGGTGGCAAGCCAGATTACGCTGGTCTCAATTTGCCGCGTAATGACTGGGCAACCACGCCAATTGCGCCGGATGCGAATGGTAATTTTGATTTTGTTTTTTACGGTACTGCGCCACACCAAACCCGCGATTGGCAGCTTTATGTAACACGCGACGGTTGGAATCAAAATCAACCGCTCAAATGGGCTGACTTAGAAAACTTCTGCACAATTGGCAATATTCCAGTTGATGCCAACAAGCGCTACAAACTGAGCTGCAAACTACCGAAAAAAACCGGCCAACATATCATTTATTTGACTTGGCAGCGTAGCGATAGCCCAGAAGCTTTTTACTCTTGCTCTGATGTGAAATTCACCGGTGGCGTCAATACATTCAAAGAAATCGGCCAAGTGCGTGCGGTGCAAAATTTGACTGAAGGCACCAAAGTCTCATTCCGTCTGTTTGACAATAAAGGCTTTGACGTTGAAAACATCCAAGTGACTTTGGGTTTTGATAATGTGACGGGCTTGGATTCAACGCAGATGGTCAACTGGCCGTTCACATTGGCACAAAAAGTCAATGAAACCTCACGCAACATTAGTATTGGTGTGTTGCAAAGTAATGGCACGATCAATCCGGTGAAAAGCGCTCAGGATAACCGCGTTTACAATCGCAGCGGTATGGATTTGACTTATCAAATTGATATTGCTTCACCAGGTGGTATCACACCAAAACCAACAGTGGCACCAACAGCCACGCCTAAACCAACGGTTGCGCCAACAGCAACGCCAGTGGTCACTGCGACGCCAAAACCGACAACGGCCCCAACGGCAACACCTATTGCTACTGCGACACCAAAACCGACTACAGCACCGACTATCGCACCGACCGTTGCGCCAACGGCAACGCCTGTTGTGACGTCGACTCCGGGCAATGCTTGCGCTTCAGCTTGGAACAGCGCCACACAGTACGCCAAACCCAACATTAAAGTTTCTTATAACGGCCGAAACTTTAGCAATAAGTGGTGGACTGTGAATGAAGCACCATCAACGGCAGCGCAATGGGGTGTTTGGAAAGATGAAGGTGTTTGCAAGTAATGATGCATATCTAGTTATGTATATATAGTTTGTCACTGAATAACTCAGTGCCAATGTAAAAATAGCCCGCTTTTCATCGCGGGCTATTTTTATGTATATATAAGTACTCGTGCAAAAGTTTTTTGGCAAGGCGGGCAAGCTTAGGCAGTACATCGAGCACGACAAGGCGAGACAACGATGCAAGAAAATTTTGTCTATTAAGCCGCTTGTAGCGCCGCTAAGGCTAATTGATGTAATTCTGGATTGGCCGCCGCAATCACGCGCCCTATCGAACCTTTTTGCAAAGGCTGACCTTGCCAATCGGTCATCATGCCACCCGCGGCAATGACCACCGGCGCCACTGCGGCGAAATCATGCAATTTTAAGCCTTCTTCAATCACCAAATCCAAGCCGCCCGTGGCGACCAAAGCGTATTGATAGCCATCACCGCCGTAAACGGTAAAACGCCCGCCTTTTTGCAAATCATTAAACGCTTGCAATCCCGCAGCGGAAAAATACTGCGGTCCCGTCGTGCCGATCCGCGCACGCGCCAGCTCGGTGATTTGACTGGTGCTAACGGATTGACCATTCAGCGTGCAGCCCTGCCCAACCACCCCCACCCAGC
>CAUPHX010000282.1:0-4562 GCA_963511125.1 uncultured Deefgea sp.
AGTGCGGGGCAATTGACCCGAACAAAAATGAGGCCAAGCCGATTGGCAACGTATTCCATCAGCGTGGTTTTACCGTAGCCTGGCGGAGAAATCAGTAATAACAAACCCATTAAATCGCTACGGCGGCTATCGCCCACTGTGCCAATTTGCTTAGCTAAATTATCACCAATCAGCGGCAAATACACTTGATCGATCAATTGATTGCGCACAAAGCCCGCCAACGGTTTGGCTTGGTATTGTTCCAAGCGAATTGATTTGCGCATTTCATCGAGCAATTGCTGCCGTACCGCTTGCAACTGGCGGAACGCTGGCTCAACCAGCACATCATGCTGCTTCAAACGCAGGCTAATCTCGTTCAAATCCAGCGCCATTTGCCCTTCCTGCATGCGCGGATGATCGCCTAGCAAACCACTTAATGTCTGCGCTAGTGCGACATTTAAACGCTGGCGTGGCATGTCGCACAACAGCATCGAGGCTGCTTCAGGTACATAGCTCAATGCCAAATTTTCTGACTGAGCGAAGGCCTCGCACCACGCTTGCGCCAAGGCCCAGCGGTCATGCAATTGCCCGTGCTGCAAGCCTTCGCGCAAAGTCGATAGCGCATTACGGCGCTCTAATTGCTGCAATAGCTGCTCGTGTAATTGGCTGGCATCGCTGCTGGCACACCACGCCACTTGGCCGCTGGTTAACTCGGCCAACACATAATCGAGCACGGCGTGCGCTACATTAGCCGCGACAGGTAATTGCTCTTTCTCTAAAAATTGATTGAATTGCACCGCCAGCGCAGCGCGCAAATCTTGCATCGCCCGCAGTTGGCCAAACTCTTGGGCAATCCGCCGCGCATTCTCGGCGCGACTCAACCATTGCGGTCTTTCCATTTCCCAAATACCAAACTGCCAAAATAGCGCCGCTAAAGCGCGTGGCAACGGGGCATGGCGCAATAAACCGGCCTGCAAATCCATCGGCAACATCGCCGCCAAAATCTGCGCGGCATCCACATCATGTACACCCTTTTGGTAGCCGTCTTGATAACGCACGGCAGCAAATTCCCGCACCAAAGGCAATAGCCCAGCCTCAGAAAGACGCGCTTCTTCCAAACTGCTCGCACTGATCTCACCGGTGTGCATTGCCGATAAAATTCGCCACGCCAAATATTCACCGCGATACACTTGGCTGCTTTCCGAAGGCAAAGTCAGCGCCCAGTATTCTCGCAATTGCGCCAGGCGCTCGTCATCGACTACATCATAAAAATCGGTGCCAGTTAAATGGATGCACAATTGATCTTCGCGCATTACCAAGGTCAGATCAACTGCTTGGGTGGTGACACTAAACGTATGTCGACCTAAACGTATACCGTCAGCACTAAATATATCTGAGCGATCTCGCTGCATACCAACGGCATTATCACGTAGTGATTTGAGCTTTGCTTCCAGCGTATCAGCATCCACACTCGCGTTCAGCTGGCGTAATTCATCAATCAGACCACGTAGTTTGACCACCATTGCATCGGCGGCAAAAAAGCTATGCACCGCTTCAGGATTTTCAAACCGTTGCAGGCGTTTTTCGATACCGCTAATAATGCGCTGCGCCGCCGAATTAAAAGACTGCGCACGTTGTTGCCGTGCTGAAAGCAAGGTTTGTTTGCGCGCTGTAAACGCTTCAAATACTGCTTCGCGTTTGGCTAAAATATCATCCAGAAAAGTCGATTGTTCACCGAAGCGGCTTTCTAGTCCTTCCAACTGCGTCAGCAATTGGGTTAGTGATTCCTCGCATTGCTCAGGCGAGCTGACCAAATCCAAGGTATTAGCGACCGATTGACCGAACAATTTAAACTGCGCGCCAAATTCAGCACTCGATTCGCGCACCGCCAATTGATCGCGCTGCTGGCGCACACTGGCACGCACCTGATTGAGTCGAGCGTACACTTCGCCAACGTCATCCAAAATGCGGGTGCGTACTGTTGGGTCGCCACTTTCTAATCCTGCTAATAGCTCGGTCAATAAATCCAAACCGGTCGCGGTATCGTCCAGCACTTTGAGCTGCGGCAATAAGTCGGCCACTGTCGCGATGGTCGATAAACTCTGCGCAATTTTTTCTAAATCTTGGTGATACACCGCTAAGGATTTCGGATCAGCCAAAAAGCGCACTGTTTCATCGGAAAGCTTGTTTTGCTGCTGGGCCAGCGCCGCATCAAGCTGCTCCAGCGCGGCGGTATCGATATAACGCTGTTCGCGCAGCGCCAACAATTCACCGCGCAGTAAACGCAAGCGAGCGAGCGTTGCAACAAATTGCTGCGGCGTCCGCCAAATGGTCGCGGCAATATCGGTTAAGCATTCTTTCTGTTTGCCGCTGGCAATTTCCAGCGCCTTGCTGGCGCTTTGACGAATACTCTGGACTTTATCAAACTCGTCCAAAGTTAAACGCGCTGTCGCGATAATGGCTTTGAGTTCTAACGCCAAATCGCCCGATTCGGGTGAATCCAACCAGAAATATCCATCCATCAAACGCGTTACGCTGCGAATTAAAGCGTCTTAATGTACCCGCGTTGGTTTCAGCTCGGCCGTTCCGCGGGCAATCGCAAAGACTTCGGCAATACCGCGCACCAACTCTGCATTGCCAATTCGGCCAAAAAATCCGGCCGGCGGCGTGGCGGAAGCGTGCTCTTCACTGCAAAACGGCGTATTCCAAAGCTGCATCGGATGCAGACGTGTCGGCTCGTCACCCTCGGCAGTAAACAACAGCACACGGCCATCGTCGTATCGCGCGTAACCATTACTAAACAAAGGACTCGATAAGGTTTTTTCAATCAGGTTATAAGCCAGCAACGCCAAGCGCCCCGCAATTGGCTCATAAAATACATACAGTACGTCCTCGCCATTGGGCGAGCGAATCATGCGTTTAAACTTCAGGCCAGCTACATCTTCGCTAAAAGTCTTGTATTCGCCACTTTGTAAATAGCAGCCACCGGGAAATATGATGCCGTGATCTTCGGGCAATTGCACACAAGATTCACCAATACCATCGATCCGCAGCACTTGCTGAGTGCGCGAATTGAACACCAAATAGCGATACACCGTTTCGCGATAAGGCAGTATTTTCAGCAGAATCAAACTGCCTAATTTTGCATAACTGACTTCGGCGTCGGTCAATGATTGATTGGCATCTTCGACCGGCTCGCTGTAAATTCCGCGCCCGCTATCGGTGTTGTTTTCCACCTTAACCGTTAAATCGCCACCAATGGTCTCGACAAACAGCGCATCCACAATATTAATATGCGGATGTTTGCCGTTGATGTGCTCGGCGCGAGTGGTAGCGACCCATTCAAAATCATGAGCTGGCGGCAACACAATATCGCGCTCGCCGCGATTATCAATGTATTGCACGCTACCATCGCGACCAAGCTGCCAGCGGAATACACGCACATCGGTGGGCCGCAAACCAATTTGAAATGCGATCAGGAGTTTTTCGCCGGTAACGCGGATTTGTCGCAAACTGGCATTTTTGTAATAGGCGTATAGCTCTTTAAAATCAGCGCTAAAGCGCGAATCATCCAAAAAAGAACCTGCCGTGGGCAAAGGCTGTAAATCAAGGCTATCGCCCTCCCCCGCCAATTGGTACAAACTAAATACATCGTCAATACGCGTTTCTTTGCGTAAACCCAGATGCACGTTGTAACCAAACAGCAAAACTTCACCAACACGAACCAAATCGCGCGCTTGGCAATTGTTCTCTGTGCGCGCGCGAGTCCGCCCCAAGAGCCGCAACTCGGCCCGACCAAACGCCGCTAAGCGGGATTCGTTCAACACCCCTGCTTTAGCTAATAAAGTCTGGCCTTGATTCGCCAAACGTTGGCACAGCAATTCATAGCCGCCATTGGCGGCCATATCTTGGTCAATCGATGTCATAGAGGGCTCAAAGGGCAAAAATACAAACTTTCAAAACGATCAGATTTATTTGACTGGCGCCGCATAAGGATCGGGCGCATTAAAATACGCCATGATGTGTTGACGCTGTGGGTGCGTTTCCAACCAAGCACGCAGTTGTACAATGTGTTCGTAATCTTCACCAAATCGTTGGCGATAAACCGTCGAAATGCGGTCACGTGTTTCCGTACTACGAATATGCCGTTGACCACGATCACTCAACACGCTTAATAAATCGTCGGTAGCGGCTTGCTGCTCAATGAGCTGCCATTCAGCAGCATCGAGCCACACTTTGCGACATGGCGAGCAACGATCAATTCGCACAGGTGCATGGGCGCTCAGCCGATATTTGTGTAGCAGACTATTACAGTCGAGGCAAAACAGCGCTTTTGGAGAGAATTCAGCCACCTCGACCACTGAAGGATCTTGGCTTTCATGCACGATCATGCCAGTGCTATCAACCCAGTTTTGATAAATATTGAGATCTAACCAAACACCAGCACATTGATTACACACGTCGGCGTGTAAACCCTGCTTGATTTCACGACTGGATAATTGTCCTTCACAGCTCACACATTGCATTGGTATTGCTCCGTAACCAATATTAAAATTAGCCTGCATCAATATACTCATGCAGGC
>CAUPHX010000283.1:0-4552 GCA_963511125.1 uncultured Deefgea sp.
TGATTCACGCAAGAAGTCCAAATCCTCCAGCGCCGCGCAGGCCGCAGCTTGTGCCAGACTATTGACATTAAACGCTTGGCGAACGCGATTGAGCATATCGATGATTTCACTGCTGGCAAGTGCAAAACCGACGCGCAAACCTGCTAGGCCATATGCTTTGGATAACGTTCGCACCACGATCAAATTAGGAAATTGTTTTAACCAAGCAATTGAATCGCTGCGTTTCGCGGCGGGTAAAAACTCGGTATAGGCCTCATCCAAAACAACGATAACATTCTTTGGGCACAACTCCATAAACTCAATCAAATCACCCGGCCGCGCTAAAGTGCCCGTTGGATTGTTGGGATTAGCGATCCAAACAATTTTGGTGGTCGGCAAAATCGCTGCGCGCATCGCATCCAGATCATGGCCGTAATCAACCGATTTCACGCAAATGCCCGTTGCGCCCATCGCTTGCGTCGCCAATGGATACACTGCAAATGCGTATTCGGAATACACCGCAGAATCACGCGCTTGCAAAAAAGCGTGCGAAATCAATTCCAGCACATCATTCGAACCATTGCCAAGCACGATTTGATTGAGTTCAACATTAAATTTCTGCGCAATTTTAGCTTTCAGTTCAAAGCCGTTTCCATCGGGATAACGCGCCAATTCAGCGATTTCTTTTTCTATCGCTGCACGCGCTTTTGTACCCATTCCAAGTGGATTTTCATTCGAAGCTAATTTAACGATGTTCGCTGGGTCCAAACCCATTTCACGTGCGAGCTCTGAAACTGGTTTCCCTGGTTGATACGGTGCGATCGCGCGAATGTGTTCGGGGGCAAGTGTAGTCAGTGACATAAGACAAAATCCAGAGTTTGCTACGAGAGCAATTTTAAGAATGAGTTAAACGATTGAGGGTTTTAACAAGGCGTAAACTGGTACCAAGTTGAAATCGCGTTAATTGATGCACATTGGATTCAACCAGCACTTCAAAACCATGCCGGATATAAAAACGCAGTGCACCAGAATTGCCACTATCCACATCGACATGCAAATTGGCGTAGCCCGCTTCGCGTGCAGCATAACAAACTTGGGCCAGCATCCGGTTACCCAGTTGACGATTTTGATGATCGGCATCAACGGCGATGGTACGTAAATACCAAGCATTTTTAGGTACATGCGGAAACAAGAAATCGAGCTGGTATTGACGCTCACGCAAGATACTCAGATCTAATGCAAGGGTACCCAGTTCAAACTCATCGTTAATCTGCAGTTGCGCACCATACCCTGCTGCATAATGGAAGACCAAGGCAATCAACTCATCCTCGCCATTGCGTAATACCTGCGCATTGCGATAACTATAACTGCCCGTCTCAGCTTGCCAAAGCTGCGCCAAATTGAGCAAAACTAACTCAGTTGGCAAGGCGAACCAGTAATCATAAAAAGGGGCGTCAGACTGATAAATCAGCATCGCCGCCCGCTTGGCATCACTGGCTAAAGCTAAACTTAAGTTTTCCACCATTCACCTGCACTGCTCGATGGTTCTTGTTGCAAAAGTTCGAGTAAATCATGCGATTCATCGGTACACAATAATTTGGCCGCATCACGCTCGCCAACAAAACCTTCATTCACAGCCTGCGCCACCATGGCACGTAGAGGTACGAAATAATCAGCTGTGTTCAGCAAACCCACAGGCTTCTCATGTAAGCCAATCTGACCCCATGTGAGAATTTCAAACAACTCATCAAAAGTACCAAAACCACCGGGCATCGCGATAAAAGCATCCGCTAATTCTGCCATACGCGCCTTGCGGGTATGCATCGAATCAACCACCTCTAATTGGCTGCAAGCGCCATACCCCAGCTCTCGCTCGACCATAAACTGCGGAATCACGCCGATGACTTTACCGCCCGCATCAAGACAAGCCTCTGCGACTGCGCCCATTAATCCCACATGACCACCGCCATACACCAAGGTTAATCCTCGCTCGGCTAACTCGCGACCCAGTTTCTGTGCCGCGTGACGATAGATTTCTTTGTTGCCAAAGCGAGCACCACAAAAAACGACGACTGATTTCATGAAAGTATCCGTGTGTGTTTAAAAGCTGAGCATCTAACACTACGGCATCAGCATCACAGTTAAATGACAGCCTGCGGGTAAGAACCCAACACTTTTACAAATGCCGCAACGTCTTGTAATTCTTTCAGCGCAGTTTGCAAGTGCGCATCATCGACAAAACCATCCACATCGGCAAAAAATACGTATTCCCATAAACCCGTTCGGCTTGGGCGTGATTCGAATTTGGTCATCGACACACCATTGCGCGCCAACGGCTCGACCAAAGCATGCAATGCGCCAGGACGATTTGGCGCTGAAATCACCAATGACGTTTTGTCTTTGCCCGAACGCGCTGCATTTTGATAGCCCAATACTAAGAAACGCGTGGTGTTATTCGGCTCGTCCTCGATGTTCTCGGCTAATTTGTTTAAACCAAACTTCTCTGCGGCTGAATCACCGGCAATCGCCGCACTCGTTGGATCAAGACTGGCCAAACGTGCACCTTCAGCATTACTTGATACTGAAATGCGCTCGACATTCGGCGGCAGGTTTTTATTTAACCATTCATGGCACTGCGCTAAGCTCTGTGCGTGCGAATACACCCGTTTTACATCATTTAAACCTGCCGTCGTACGCAATAAATGATGATGAATTCGTAGCACTACTTCGCCACACACTTGCAGCGGGGTTGTTACCATTAAATCCAAGGTACGCCCTACTGCACCTTCGGTCGAGTTCTCAACGGGCGCAACGACATAATCTGCGCCACGGGCTTCAACCACTCGAAACGCTTCATCAATTGACGAGCAGGCCAAAGTAGATGCGGCATGACCAAAATGCTTAATCGCAGCAGCTTGTGTAAAAGTGCCCTCTGGCCCTAAAAACGCAATCGTCAAGGGACGTTCGAGCGCCAGACATGCAGACATAATTTCGCGGAATAAGCGCGCACAGGTTTCACCTGACAGCGGCCCCTGATTGATTTCTTTAATCCGTGTCAGTACTTGCGCTTCGCGCTCTGGGCGGTACACCACGCCGCCGCCTTTTATTTCACCAATGGTGCGGGCGTGTTCGGCGCGTTGATTGATCAGCGACAACACTTGCTGATCAATCGCATCAATCGCATCGCGATGCTGTTTTAACAAATCATCAGACATGAATAGACTCAGTTATTGGGTTTGAATAAGGCGGCGTCGACAATCGACCACAAATGAATAATCCAGCCCAGTAAAATCCACCACAATACTGCAGCAGAAATAAACATGAGCGCCGCTTTCAGCACGCGGCCTTGCAGCAATTGCCCCAAGCCAGGAATGAAAAAACTCGCCAACGCGGCAATCACATTACCGCCAGATCCTTGTCCAGCCATCGTGTTAACCCTTCGCTTGAGCAAATTCGTTCATATACGCTGCCAGTGCTTGGCAACCTTCGAGTGGCATTGCGTTATAAATTGATGCGCGCATGCCGCCCACCGAGCGATGACCTTTCAATTGCAATAAATGCCGCGTTTCAGCGCCTGCAAGGAATTCTTTATCTAGATTGCTATCGGCCAGCGTAAATGGAATATTCATTCGTGAACGATCTGCTAGCGCAGTTGGGCAATGGTAAAAGCCATTCGATGCATCAATCGCCGAATAAATGACATTGGCTTTAGCAATGTTTTTCGCTTCCATCACCACCAAGCCGCCTTGCTTGAGCACATGCTTGAACACCAAACCCGCCACATAGATACCAAACGACGGTGGCGTGTTGTACATTGAGCCATTATCAGCAAAGGTTTTATAATTCAACATAGTAGGTGTATCGCTGCGTGCCTTACCCAGCAAGTCCTCACGGACAATACTCATTGCCACACCGGATGGACCCATATTCTTTTGCGCGCCAGCATAAATCATCCCGAACTGGCTTACATCGACTGGACGCGACAAAATATTGGACGACATATCGCAAATCAGCGGCACGCCATTCGAGTGTGGAATGTGATTGAACTCAACGCCACCGATGGTTTCATTGCTGCAATAGTGCAAAAAAGCTGCGTCTGGCGTGCGCTGCCACGTTGCTTCATCCGGCACATAACTGAAGTTTTTATCTTCACTGCTGGCGGCAATATTCACGTTGGCATAGCGGCTCACTTCTTTAATCGCCACTTTTGACCAATGCCCAGTATTCACAAAATCAACCGTACTACCGACCTGCGCAAAATTGAGCGGCAACATTGCAAATTGCAAGTGTGCGCCACCTTGTAAAAAGAGTACTTTATAATTTTCTGGAATGGCCATTAGCTCACGAAAATCAGCTTCGGCCTCGGCCAGAATTTGACCAAACTCGGGGCCACGATGGCTCATTTCCATCACGCTCATGCCCGAACCATGCCAATCAAGCAATTCGGCTTGGACTTGGCGCAATACTTCAGGTGGTAAAACGGCAGGACCAGAGGAAAAATTAAACACTTGAGTCATGGGGTTTCTCTTAAAACACAATACTTAAAAACCGTAGGAGCGGGCTTGCCCGCGAA
>CAUPHX010000284.1:0-4467 GCA_963511125.1 uncultured Deefgea sp.
TATTTACCCAAAAAGTTACGCGCAAATGCCGGAGCTACTACTGGGGCTGGCTGAGTATTTTGTGTTTTACAACGGTGAACGGTTTCACCAATCGCTGGGCTACAAAACGCCGAATGAAGTGTATGAAACTGGCATCGGCGGCGGAGCCAAAATTGCGGATTATTTTAGTGACAAGAAAGCAGAGAAACAGGAATCTTCAAGCGAAGAAGTGGGGCAGCGCCAATCCGCTGTAGTAGAGGCGACACCCTCTTAAATTAGATTAATATTTGTCTGGACACTGGGGTCCACTTTACGGTACGCTGTTTTTCGATTAACACCCCCAAGACTCGCGCTTGCAACACGCTTAATTCATTCCCTTCGAACATAGACACGACCTCTTGGCGCAAAAAAACCTATTATCTATCGCTGGCGCAGAAAAACAAAAACTATAAACAACAAGATGCCATCACTTTTGGAGTCTCTGATGTTTAAAACCGCAATACCAAGTCTCGTCCTCGTAGGTCTGCTATCTTGGAACAATTGCTTTGCCGCCATTAATCCTCAAGCGGGCTTATGGGAAAGCTCCAGCGAAATTCCAGCAGCGCAAAAGGCCACATATCAACAATTACCACCCGAGGCATTACAGCAAATGCAAAAATCCGGCATGAAAATCAACCTCAAAGCAGGAACGATGACGACCACTTTTTGCATTAACAAAGAACAGCTCTCAGATTGGCATCAAATGGGGCAAAAACCGCAGCAACATTGTGAGAAACCACAAATTAGTGACAGTGGTAATGTCGTTAAGATGAATATGGTTTGTCACAAACCACATGCGAGTAAGATGCAAAGCACCATCACGTTTAATTCCACACGCGATGCCTATCAATTTGAACACCTCATCACCACCGACCAACACGCCATGACAATGCGCGGTAGTGCCAAACGGCTCGGTGATTGCAAATAACAAGGTCAAAACAATGGCGGATACAATTCAACTGGAAAACCCGCAAGTCATCGACTGGAATGCGTTCACCGACTTCCGTGATGGTTTAGTCGATACCGCCCCAAAAATTGAAACACTATTGGCAGAGCTGAAACAAGCGCCAAAAGACCTGAGCCGCATCACCCTACTCTTTCGCCTATTTCACAACATCAAAGGCGACGCTGGACTGTGTCGCCTTCCCTTTGTCATTCCACTGGTACACGGTGTAGAAACATTGCTCGGGCGTATGCGAACCGGTGAATTGCCGTTTAGTGATTTACTCGCAGAGGTGATTTTACTCACCCTCGATCGACTCGAACAGACGATAGAATTACTGAGCGAAAATGAATCCGCGGCAGCGCTAGCCTTACCTGCTCTAGCGCTTGGTCTTGAAGGTATATCTCAGCAGCCAATAGAAAATATGGATGCTATCGCTATACGTCTCATTGAATCGGTCACTGGATTTCGTCCTGGCTTGAGTGTCTTACCACAACGAGATGCCAGTCATGCGGTACGCAATATTGCCGAACGGCACGAAGACCTTAATTTTTTTCATCAACTGGCTTTGCAACTCGAAGCCCGCTCGCCCTTGTTTCAAGGACGTACTGCACGTAATTTAGAGCTGGCACTCGACACCAACAAAGAGGCCGGCAGTCGAGTCGACCCCGCCCAATTAGAAGCGGCGGTGTATCTGCACGATCTAGGAATGATGTTTCTGCCAGAATCATCGTGGCTACAAGTTGAGCAACTGAGCGTGAGTGCGCGTGAAAAACTCAATCAACATCCACAATGGGGCGCAGGATTGGCAGCAAGGATGGTGGGCTGGCAAGACGCCGCCACCATGGTCATGCAGCATCATGAAAAACCCAATGGCAGCGGTTATCCGAATCACTTAAAGCACAGTGAGATTGTCGATGGCGCGAAAATTTTAGCCATCATTGATGCATTTGATGCGATTTTATTGAGACACAGCCATCGAGGTCAGCAGCGTTCAATTTTACGGGCGATTGCTGAAATCAACGCCTCTGACCGACAATTTTCCGCAGAATGGATTGCACCATTTAATCGGGTGATTCGCGCCATGCTGGAAAATAAATAAAGATTACTCAATCGCCTGCAATTGCTTTAAGCGGCCGCTCGCGGCCAATTTTGCCAAACCTTGATTAAATTGAGCAATCCGTGCGGCACAATCTGGATTTTTGATCGCACAGACAAAATGCAACTCACCCGCAGCGACCTCAGTGTCATGGAGTAAAACAAATTCAGCCCTTTCTTTCGCGTTAAAATTTTGCTCAATCAGTGCGGCAGCAACGCGCGAATCCATCAACACAAAGTCGACTCGGTCATGCAACAGCGCTTTTAAGCTCACCACATCATGATAAGAAGAAATCGTTTTGAGCTTCGCTTTGTGGTGCTCAAAGGTTTCGCCGTAGCTATACGCTTGAGTGATACCCAAACGATATTGGCTAAGGTCTTCCCAATTTTTCCATGCAAAGTTTCGATTTTTTTGGGTGCCAATCAAAATGGATCGGCTGCGCATCATCGAATCTGAATAACGCCAACGCTGTAATCGATCGCTGGTTTTGATATAACCAAAAGAAAAATAATGTTTCGAATCCAAGCCGTTTTCAACCCGCTTCCACGACTCAAATTGAAATTTGGCATCCACCCCGACTTGAGCAAAGGCTTCTTGCATAATCTGACTTAAATCACCAAAACCAGGCGGGACGTTTTGAATATATGGCGACCAATCGTCAACCGATAGCTTGATCGTATCTGCGGCAGAGACGGGCGAAAAAATGCCGAACAAGCACCCGAAGAATGTGAGCTTTATCAGAAGATTCGGCATATTGACCTCCTACCAGAAGCAAATAACCCATTAGGTATTACCACAAAGAACATATATAACAATATCTACATGGCAATACCCTGACACTAGAAACGCTCATTGCCCTGCAAGAAACGCCAATTACTTTCTGGCAAACTCGACAATGCAATCCGACCAATCCGAATTCGTTTGCAAGAACGCATTTGAATTTCAACCAGTTCACACAAAGCCGGCAAGAATTCAGGCACTCCTGCGCGTAGCACCACCCGTAGCTGCTGATCACTTTGCCGCGTTATTTTGTAGGGTTTTAACGGTGCACCGTCAAATTTAGTCCGGCTATTCATTTGCTTCAAGGCATCAGCAGTAAGTTCACCATCAAACCACAGCAAAAACTCTTGCTCGTTTTCAGTGGCCAAGGCGCGTCCCAAACGACCATCCTGCGTCAACACCAGCAAACCACTCGCCTCGGTATCCAATCCGCACGGCACTTGAAAATGTGGCAGATGTTTTTTTAGCAGCACTAAACCGGTTTTGTCTTGTGCATCGCGATGCTCAGTGTTGAGTAAATCAAGCCACGACTTGCCTTCCGTCTCAGGCCACGCGGCGTAGCCAGCGGGCTTATTGAGCAATAAAGTCACACGGTCCGGTTGTTTATGCATCGACATTTGCACCGACGCAACCGCGACTTTTTGTTCAGTGCTGACGCGGCTGCCCAATTGATCAACCACTTGACCATCGACAGTCACACGGCCGAGTTCGATCAACTCATCGGCCTCACGGCGCGAACACAAGCCCAGCTCGACCATACGTTTTGAAAGACGAATTAGCTCTTGCGTCATGGGAAACTTCCTTCTTTAAAAAATGAGTGTAGTCATCAGCAGAACATAGGGCATCCATTCAGTCTTATTTCAGATGACCAACGTAAAAAAAATCTACCGAGAATACAAAAAACAAAAAACCGGCCCGCAGGCCGGTTTGAACAACTTATGCAAAACAAGATTAGCGCGACGGTGAGCCAACTTGCACGATACGCATCGTATTAGCACCCGAACCCACGCCGCCTTTATGCACGCCCAAGGTGACAACCAGTTTATCACCCGGTACAACCACACCTGCACGCAATAATTCTAGCTGCGCAAAAGCCAATTGCTCTTCACGATCTGCGCCCACTTTTGCGTCGATCATGATGGGGCGAACGTGGCGGAACAAGGCGAGTTTGCGGTAAGTATTGAGTTCTTGTGTGAACACATAAATTGGCACACCAGTGTTATAGCGTGACAACCACAATGCCGATGCGCCTGAATGCGAAATGCAAACAATCGCTTTAATGGGTAATTTGCTGGCTGCATACAAAGCCGACATCGCAACGGCTTCGTCGATTTTTGCAAATTCAGTCACTTTATCAAATTCGGCTTCAACCTTGCTTTCACCCGATCGCTCAGCTTCGAAACATGTCCGTGCCATCGCTTGTACGGCTTCGAGCGGGTATTTACCCGCGGCCGACTCAGCCGACAACATGACTGCATCGGTGCCATCCAATACCGCATTGGCGCAATCGGAAACTTCAGCGCGCGTTGGCACTGGGCTTTCGATCATTGATTCCATCATTTGCGTCGCAGTGATGGTCAATTTGTGCATTTTACGTGCCATTTTGATCATGCGTTTTTGCAGCGCA
>CAUPHX010000285.1:0-4450 GCA_963511125.1 uncultured Deefgea sp.
CATTAATGGGGTCGCCATGCAAAATTTCAGTTTTCATAACCCATGCCAGATTGAATTTGGCGCAGGGCAAATTGCCAAACTCAGTACGCTCATTCCTGCTGATGCGCGCGTGCTCTTGCTGTACGGCGGCGGCAGTATTCGCCAGAATGGCGTTTATGATGAAGTCGTCGCTGCGCTGAGCCAACACCATTGGCAAGCTTTTGCAGGCGTTGAGCCGAATCCTGAATTTGAAACTTTAATGCGTGCGGTTGAATTTGCGCGTGCTGAGCGCTTAAATTTTGTGCTCGCGGTCGGTGGTGGCTCGGTGATTGATGGTGCAAAATTTGTCGCCGCGGCCATTCCACACGACGGCGATTGCTGGCTGATTATCGGCAATCGCAGCCCACTAAAAACGGCACTGCCGATTGGGGTCGTCCTCACCCTACCCGCAACCGGCTCAGAGAGTAATTTCGCCGCCGTGATTTCGCGCCGTGAAACCAACGATAAATTGTCGTTCAAAAACCCGCTGGTCTTTCCCAAATTTGCCGTGCTCGACCCCAAAACGACGATGACCTTGCCGCCGAGACAAATCGGCAACGGCGTGGTCGATGCCTTTGTGCACACCACCGAGCAATACCTGAGTTACCCAGCGGATGCGCGCGTACAAGATCGGCTGGCGGAAGGTATTTTGCAAACGCTCATCGAAATTGGCCCACAAACCCTGGCAGAACCGAATGATTACGCTGCGCGCGCCAATTTAATGTGGGCGGCGAATCAAGCTTTATTCGGCATGGTTGGATTAGGCCAACCGCAAGATTGGGCGACCCATGCGATGGGACATGAATTAACGATGCTACATGACCTTGATCATGCCCAAACGCTGGCGGTCATCTTGCCTGCATTGTGGCGCTATCGTTTTGCCAGCAAACAAGCCAAACTCGCCCAATATGGCCGCCGTGTGTGGCAACTCAATGGCGATGAAGAATCAGTGGCACTGCAAGCCATCGAAAAAACCGCTGAATTTTTCAATGCAATGGGCCTCCCAACGCGCTTGAGTGCGTACCAATTGGATGCACAGACGGTCGCCGACGGTATCGCTGCGCAGCTCACGCGCCACGGCCGCGTCAAGCTCGGTGAGCATTTAGACCTCACGCCCGATGATTGCCGTGCCATTTTACTCACAGCACATTAATCTGGCTGGGGCTTGATGCACTGCAATGGTATGCTTCACCTCCGACACCTAGTACAGCATAAAAATGACTCTCGCAGAACTTGAGCGTAATCTGAATCGCGCACAAAAACTCGTCCATACGCAAAGTGGCGAAGCGCTCAATCTGGCTTTTTGTGCTAGGGATTTGGTACGCAGTTTCGAGCGGCCCAAACTAGAAGCAAAAGCCCTCTCCATTTGTGCATTAGCCACATTCAATTTTGGTAATCTCGAAGATGCGCTCGCCTATCTTACTGAGTTAACACAACTCGCCGAGCATCACGACATTGGGGAGTATGAAGGCAGAACCTACAACCTATATGCTCAAACGCAATATACCCTTGGCGCATATCATTTATCTCGCGACAATTGGAATCGTTGCCTCACCTTGCCCGACAGCGCCATTGATCTGGAAACCCGAGTTCAAGCGCATATTGGCTTAGGGCAGTTGTATTACGCCCATGAGCATTTTCAAACCGCACTCGCTCACCACCGCAAAGCAGAAGATCTTGCCGCTGGCTCGGAAGACTATCATTTGCAAGGTGCGATTTTGATTAATATTGGTGCGGACTTGATCGCATGCAAACTGCTTGATGAGGCTTTTACCGTACTCAAAGGCGCACTACCACTGGTGCGTGCTGACCAAAGCTACCGCAATGAAGCCGAAATTTACATGCACATTGGCCGCATTCAACTGCTGCGTGGCGAGCTGGATCGCGCAAACATGAGTTTAATGGTGGCACTTAAAATCAACCGCCTACATATTCATCAATGGAGCGAAGCCAGCACGCTACTCACACTCGGTGAATGCCATATTGCTAAAGCGGAGTTTTCTCATGCCATTGAACAACTGACAATCGCGCTCTCGATCTCCACGGCATTAGGTGCACTTCATTTGCAATCGTCCATTCATTCTGTTCTTGCCAAAGCCTTTGTAGCGCTGGGCGACGGCGAGTCGGCCGAACAACATCAAGCGGCACACCTTAATTTACGCCAGAAAGTTTTGGCCGAACGCCATGAAAGCCAACTAGAAACAATGGAACTCAATTTAGTTTAAACCTGCTTAACAATACGGCTGTTAGTCGCTCAAACCGCCGGTTTCAATCGTCAACTAGCAAACAAATTCCCTCTTCCTCGATAAATCTTTCTCGACTCAAATCAAAATTGGGCAATTTTTGCCAAAGAATTTTGAATTCTTTACATACCCACACTAAATTTGCGACTTTCAGTTGGCGTTTTTCCGTTAAAATTCACTCTTTAGCCGTAATGCCTGCCGGAGATGCCCTTCATGATGGATCCCACCGCCGCGACTTTGCTTGTACCGCCTGAACGTCTTCGCGAAATTCCATACAACTACACCTCGTTTTCCGATCGCGAGATTGTCATTCGCTTGATGGGTGAAGACGCATGGCGTGTATTGGATGAACTCCGTCAAGAACGTAAAACAGGCCGTTCGGCACGCATGCTGTTTGAAGTATTGGGCGACATCTGGGTGGTGAAGCGCAATCCTTACGTGCAAGACGATTTACTTGAGAATCACAAACGCCTGCAATTGCTGGTTGAGGCGATGCACCATCGCCTTTCCGAAATCGAAAAACGCCGCCAAGAAAACGAGCGCGTTAATATTTTACTGGCTCGCACACGCCAAGCTGTTGATGCATTCGAGCGCGAATTCCGCGACGTTGCCATTTTGCGTAAAAAAACGCTGAAAAAAATGGCTGCGCATACCCGCCGCGACAACATCCAGTTTGATGGTTTATCCCGCGTGAGCCATGTCACCGATGCGACTGACTGGCGCGTTGAATATCCTTTTGTCGTGCTTTGCCCTGATACCGAAGCCGAAATGGCGCCGATTGTCGCGGCCTGTATCGAACTCGGCCTGACCATTATTCCACGTGGCGGTGGCACCGGTTACACCGGCGGCGCAGTACCGCTGACTCCGCTATCAGCCGTCATTAATACCGAAAAACTCGATCGCCACCAAGGCGTTGAGAAAATGCGCATTCCTGGCGTTGACCATGAAGTCAGCACCATTCAATGTGGCGCAGGCGTAGTCACGCGCCGTGTTATGGAAGCTGCGGAAGACGCTGGCCTCGTATTTGCGGTTGACCCAACCTCAGCCGATGCCTCCTGTATTGGCGGTAATGTGGCCATGAACGCCGGCGGCAAAAAGGCCGTTTTATGGGGGACTGCGCTCGACAATCTGGTGAGCTGGAAAATGGTCGATCCCGATGGGAATTGGCTGTTTATCGAGCGCATGGATCACAACCTGGGCAAAATCCACGATGCCGCGCAAGCGACATTTAGAATTAGTAAATTCAAACCGAATGGCAGCACCAAAATCGGTGAAGAAACGCTGGTTATTCCTGGCGCAAAATTCAGAAAAGAAGGCCTTGGTAAAGACGTTACCGATAAATTCTTGGCAGGATTACCTGGCATCCAAAAAGAAGGCTGTGATGGTCTAATTACCAGCGCTCGATTTATTTTGCATCGGATGCCAAATCATGTGCGCACGGTCTGCTTGGAATTTTTCGGTGAAGTCAGCCGCGCGGTACCATCGATTGTCGAAATCAAAGACTATCTCGATGCCCACAAAACCGTACAGTTAGCTGGCTTAGAGCATTTAGATTGGCGCTATGTGCGTGCGGTGGGTTATGCCACCAAAGCCAAAAGCAAAGGTCGCCCAAAGATGGTGCTGATCGCCGATATCGTTTCCGATGATGAGCGCGCGCTTGGCGAAGCCAGCAGCCATGTGGTGCAACTGGCCAACGCACGTGGTGGTGAAGGTTTCGTTGCCGTGTTGCCTGAGCAGCGCAAGAAGTTCTGGCTCGATCGCGCCCGTACCGCTGCGATTGCCAAACACACCAATGCCTTCAAAATTAACGAAGACGTTGTGATTCCACTGAGTCGCTTGGGTGATTATTCAGATGAAATCGAGCGCATCAATATCGAATTGTCCATTCATAACAAAATGGAATTGCTCGATAAATTCACAGAATTTTTCCAGCAAGGCCGTTTGCCATTCGATGCAAGCGACGCCCAAGTGAGCCATGATGTGCTCATTGGTGATCGCCGCGAAACCGCATTAGCGTATATCGATAAAGCACGCACACATTGGACTTGGCTCAGCCGCAACTTGGACGATGCGTTTGAGCTATACCAAACGGCATTCCCAACCATGCCATTGGAAAAAACACTCGATCCAGATGAATTGCCGCAAAGCGTGTTCCACGCGATTCGTGATTCGATCCTGCGTATTTCATA
>CAUPHX010000286.1:0-4440 GCA_963511125.1 uncultured Deefgea sp.
CGCATTTGGACACTAACCCAAGCGGCCGATGGCACATGGCGCGGCACAGCGGATGACGTGAAAGGCGAAGCGGTCGGCAAGATTGCTGGCAATGCGCTCAATTGGCGCTACACGCTGTTTTTGCCGGTGGATGGCAAAACCTACGAAGTGCAATTTGACGATTGGATGTTCCTCATTGACGACAAAACCATGCTCAATCGCGCCAGTATGCAGAAATTTGGCTTTGAGCTAGGCCAAGTAACGCTATTTTTTAAGAAAAGAGACTAATCATGTTTGCCCCACTGAATCGGCCGATTGAAAATTGGGCTGGGCAACGCGTCTGGTTGATCGGCGCTTCCAGCGGCATTGGTGCGGCCTTGGCGCAGCACGCATTGGCTGCCGGTGCGACGGTGATTTTGTCGGCCCGCCGCCAAGCCCAGCTTGAGCAAGTCGCCCAGCAACACGCCAAATCGGTGGTGTTGCCGTTTGACGTACTCGACACAGCAGCTTGGCAAAGTAGCTACGCTGCGATTATTGCGAAACTGGGTGGTGTTGATTTAGTGGTTTTTTGCGCCGCCGATTATCGCCCCGAGCGTAGTTGGGAGGTCAATCCAACGACGGCAGCGCAAACACTGCAAATCAATTTGGGCAGTGTGTACACTGGATTAGCTACGATTTTGCCCGACTTGATTGCACGTGGCAGCGGTGGTATTGGCCTGATTGCCAGTGTGGCCGGTTACATGGGATTACCGAACGCCAGCGTTTACGGCCCGAGCAAAGCGGCCTTGATTAATTTGGCTGAGATTTTATACGGTGACTTGCACCCCAAAGGCTTGAATGTGTATCTGATCAATCCAGGGTTTGTGAAAACCAATCTGACCGCCAAAAACGACTTCACCATGCCTGCGCTGCAAACCCCAGAGCAAGCCGCCACCGCCATTTGGCACGGGATCAGCAAGGGGAAGTTTGAGATTCACTTCCCGCGCCGCTTTACGCAGATGCTAAAATTTTTGCAACTCTTACCCTACCGCTGCCGATTTGCGCTGCTGGCCAACTTTGTGAAAACGCCATGAACACTCTAATACCGCTACTGAACTGGTACAGCAGGCTCACGCCGCAAACGGTGCAATATGCCAAGCAGTTTTATGCGCCGACTGCGCGTTTTAAAGATCCATTTAATGATGTGACAGGCATCGCCGCAATTGAAGGGATTTTTGCACATATGTTCGCCACCACCGACAACCCGCGCTTTGTGATTGGCGAGCAGATTGTGCAGCACCAACAAGCGTTTGTGACGTGGACGTTTGAATTTAGCCTCAACGGCAAGCCCTACCAAATCGTCGGCGGTTCGCATTTGGTGTTTGATGAAGCCGGTTTGGTGACGCTGCATCGGGATTATTGGGATGCCGCTGAAGAGCTATTTCAAAAGCTCCCGATCGTCGGCGCGCCCATCCGTTGGTTACGCAGTCGGTTCGCAGTCGTTCAGAAAATCTAGTTGACGCAGAAGATTTTGGAATACGGTTATTTTTTGTCACAGACTGCTAATCGATAAACCATCCTGCATAGTCCGCCCGTAAGCGCGCTAAGTATTGCCGCGCGATCGGTATCGCTTCATCGCCGACATTCAACACCCAACCATCACGGCCACGTTTAACGGCGTTAATCACTTTTTTTGGGTTAATCAAATAAGATCGATGCACTTGCAGCAGTAATCTATCGTCAAAATACATCCGAAGCGCTCGCAATCTTAAAGAGATATACAGCGGTGCACGCAAATCGCTGGCATAAATGCCGCTGTAGCCTTTATCAGCACGAACAAAGTGAATTTTGTCACGCCGTGAGGCGACTTGGTACAGTTCGGACAAAAGTTGCGGCTGGCGACCCAACTCATACAACTGGGCCCGAACGGTGGCAAATTGCTGGCTTAGACTGCGATAAAACGCCGCGTCATCCAGCGATAAAGGCTGCGAAAACTGAATCGCCAGCGCGTAATCATCCCAAGTTTCCCCCGCCCACACCGCTTGGCTTTGTTCTGACGCCACTTCCGCGGCGGCACCTAATGTCACATTGTCACCTTGATTCGCAATCAAATCACCGTCTTGATATAGCGCAACGCCCCGTACTTGCGACTCTTCAGCCAAAAATGCCATCGTGACTTCGAGCATTTTTTCTAAACTTCGCTGCTCAGTCAATCGCTGACCAAATTGCGCCAAAGCGTGTAAACGCTGTGCAGACAAACTCAATGCATGATCTTCGCCGTGCGCCAAAGGCGCAGGATCTGGCAATAACAAAGGTTCAAGTTGCCAAGCGATCCGTTCGCTGTAATCCAAGATTGGCTGCGCCTTTAATCGCAATGGGTGGTGCTGGCTCTCATTCAAAATCACCAAACTGGCTTGCCGTAATCCGGCTAAGGCCTGTGGTAACGATTGCGTAATGGCTTTGACTTGCTGCAACTGGGCTATTTCAATCTCGATCAGTTGACGCTCGCGATATCGGCGCAGCCCAAGACCCAAAGCAATAAAAATCAAACTCGCCAAGATCACGCCAAACAGGGTTTCTACCCAAGCAGGATGATGGCGCCACCATTGCTGCGCGTCGTGCCCCAATGCGCGCCACGGATAATATTCGTGCTCGATTTGCTTTAATAAACTTTGCGTACTGGAGTCGCTACTCAAATCCCAGAGTGCCAAGCCGCCCAGTTTTTTTTGCTGGGCGTAATGCAGTTTTTCCGTCACCGACTGCGGCGATTCGATACTAATGAATTGCTGTAATGCGGGGCTGTAATACGACGTAGCTTTCGCAGAATCATCCCAATTGGCCGTAAATTGGCCGTTAGCAATCGTGGCTGCGGCTTCATCTTGACCAATCATGCCCGTAGCGCCCGTTTGGGCGTCATCCCATGTGCCAAATGAAGGCCCCCTATGCGACTGATTTAAGCCTTGCTGTGCGGGTGGCACGCCGACAAAACTCATGCCTTGCGTTGGAATGATCAAAATCAGCTTATCGGCAGCAGCACCTTTTTCAAGCAAGGTATTAACCGCTAGATCAATCCCAATATTGCCTTCAGAGTGATACAGTGGTGATTTATGCCCCGTACGCTGGCTCCATGCGCCGGTGTAATCACCGCTCTGCACGACACCATAGTCAATCCATGGCATTAATTCTGCGATAGGTAAGGCTGCAATTTGTGTATTCAGTGGCCCGAAACTCAAACCAACAATCAATGGGCGATTGGCGCTCAGCGCACGGATTTCTTTGAGGAGTAATAGTAAATTTTGTCCATCTTCTGCCCGCTGACTATTGCCGATTTTCCCGCCCGAACCAGGAAAATGCCAAGCCAATTCGACCCCATCAAAACCATATTGCGCCGTAAAATCCAGTACCGACTGCGCCAAAGCACGGCGTAATTTAGGATGCGCAGCGACATCAGAATAGTGCTTTGAGTGATGCCAACCGCCGACTGAAATCACCGTCTTTAAGTCTGGGTGTTTGAGTTTGAGCGCGCGCAGAACTGCATAATTGCCTTGAACTAGGCTGCCATCGGGCAACAGCGTGGCTTTATTTAAATCAAACGCTGGCTCACCCGGTGTGATTTGCCCTTCGGCAGAGAGATTGGCAAACGCATAGGTGATTTGCGTAGCGCGCTCAACAGGTAGTGACATCACTGGGGGATTCACCCAGAACGGGTAATAGGCGATGATGCGTGGGTTTGCAGTGGCCAGCGAACTGAGCAGCACCAGCAAAAATCCGACGAGTCGTAATCGGCTTGGTTTTAACAAGGTCTCTCTCCCAACCTACTGTACCGCAGGTTTTTATCCTGAGAGCTTATCGCTAGCCGTATCGGGAGGCTATCTTTGCGTCATTTTATGTAACAAAACCGCGCTTAATTTGGATCAAAACGCAGTGAGCCGACTCAATATGACACTTTTCCACGCAAGGCTTTCACCGAACCACGCAATTGCTTTCCTTCCAACCTGCGTTGCTTAGAGCCATAAGTCGGCTTGGTCGCACGACGGGCTTTCACCACCACGGCTGCGGCATTAATTAAAGCCAGCAACCGTTCAATGGCATCGAGTCGATTGGCTTCTTGGCTGCGTGAAGTTTGCGCCTTAATCACCACCACGCCGTCTTTGGTAATGCGATGATCACTGAGCGCCAGCAAGCGTGCTTTGAGTTCATCAGGCAGTGATGAATTGCTAATCGAAAAGCGCAAATGCACCGCGCTCGATACTTTATTCACATTTTGCCCGCCTGAACCTTGGGCGCGAATCGCCGAGAATTCGATTTCGGCTTCAGGGATACTGGATATTTTCATCAGCGTATTATCGCAGTTAGGGTCTGTTGACGTTTGGTTTGCGGATCGCGTTTGTGCTGATTTTGGCCTGAATCAAGGCGAAAGACGCGTGGCATAGTCATTCTATGCCAGCGTTTTTCAACGCAGAGTCAGGCCAAAAGCAGCCA
>CAUPHX010000287.1:0-4426 GCA_963511125.1 uncultured Deefgea sp.
CATTGTGTCGGTTGTGCTGGTGTTTTTAATTAAGAAACACTATGCCGAGACACGTTATGCCATTGCATTGTCATTAATATTGGGCGGCGCACTAGGTAATGTCATTGACCGTATATTATTTGGCCACGTCATTGATTTTATCCTGTTGCATTGGAATAACCGTTGGCACTACCCTGCCTTTAATATTGCTGACTCAGCAATTTGTATTGGCGCAGTATTAATGGTGATTGATAGTTTTAAAAAGCCGGAGGCAACCCACAATGACTAAACCCATGAACATCATTTTGGCGCAGCCGCGCGGTTTTTGTGCCGGCGTTGATCGCGCGATTGCGATTGTTGAGCGTGCGCTGACAAAATATGGCGCGCCAATTTATGTTCGCCACGAAGTCGTACACAATAAATTCGTCATTGAAGACCTAAAAGCCAAAGGTGCAATTTTCATCGAGGATTTATGTGATGTACCCGCTGGCAATACACTCATTTTCTCGGCGCATGGTGTATCGCAAGCGGTGCGTGCGGAAGCGGCGGAGCGTGGCCTCAATATTTTTGACGCCACCTGCCCGCTGGTCACCAAAGTTCACCTTGAAGTGAAACGTTTGCGTGAGCAAGGCTTTGAAATTGTGATGATTGGTCACAAAGGGCACCCCGAAGTCGAAGGTACGATGGGTCAGGCGCAAGCGGGTATGTATTTGGTTGAAGAGCCACATGATGTAGTCACTTTGAATGTGACAGACGGTAGCAAATTGGCCTATGTCACACAGACTACCTTGTCGGTGGATGATGCTCAGGTCGTGATCGAAGCGCTACGCGCACGTTTCCCTGAAATTGTTGGCCCCAAAAAGGACGATATTTGCTACGCGACACAAAATCGTCAAGATGCGGTCAAACAATTGGCCAAAGACATTGATATTTTGGTGGTGGTTGGCTCGCCCAATAGTTCAAACTCGAATCGCCTGCGTGAAGTCGGCGCCGGCCTTGGGATTGATGCCTATATGGTTGATAATGAAACCGAATTAAATCCTAATTGGTTTGCCAGTAAAGGCAAAGTTGGAATTACAGCAGGCGCTTCAGCACCTGATGTATTGGTGCAACGAGTGATCGCCCGCATTCAAAGCTATGGTGCTGAATCAGTCAGCGCCATGGAAGGAATTGAAGAGAATGTAATTTTCTCCCTACCGAAGGGTTTGCTTTCTTAAGCTGAAATATTTTTCAAAAATCGCCACGTTTTTCGTGGCGTTTTTTATTTATAAGCCCTTCTTATTTTAAACACCTTCTATAATGGTTTCATCCTGAGTGATGAAGAACTATATGCCTAAGCTGACCAATCCCACTGAAATTGCCCGTGAAACACTCAAGCAATTGGCCGTGCGTCGAATGCTGCCTTCACCCGATCACTACGAGTCGATTTACCATGAAATTGCTGAAACACCGGAGCTCGAACGGCTCCATCCAGGGCTTAAAGAATTAGTCGATGCCCTTAACGCTCTACCGCAGAAGTCTGACGCGGTAACAAGACAAATTGAGCAAATCCGAGTCGCAATTAATCAAGAAAAGTGGGCTGAAATACCAGAAGTGATTTTTCGGATCGTCAATGGTCAAGCGGGCCAATCCGAACTTAGCAAAAACTGGTCTGAATTAATTCGAGATTTGATTTTACAGTGGGATTTACGTAATCCAAGCTACACACCAAGTCGAAAAAAAGATGCGCTCGAGCGAGTGCTGCTTAACTTCAAACAAGATGGCAACATTCTGAATGAAAAGTTAAACGGGCTAGTTAATTCCTGGGCCGAAACGGGCGTTGTAGGCAATGCTGGTATCGATGGAAGCTTAGTGCCTGCTGACGATAGCAAAGCGAGTGAGTCTTCAGAAAATCAAACCGATACGATCAACTGGTACGAATGGCGGGATGCATTTACGCAGGCTTTAGAGTTCGGCTTGGCAACCAAGTTACTGCACAATCCCGATTTGCAAGCTGAAACTATCTCAATAGCGCAAGAGGCCAAAGCCGTTGATAACATTGCCGGCATGGAGAAATGGCTGCCGCGACTCAGAAAGTTTTGGCTTAAGCTCGAACTGGAAAATGATAATGAACTTCGCCTCTGCGAAGGTCTCATGGGTTTGTTGCGCCTGCTGACTGAGAATATGGCAGAAATCGTCGTCGACGATGAATGGGTGCGTGGCCAGATTGCCGTGGTGCAGCATATTATGGCGCAGCCACTTGATATGCGCGTCATCTACGATGCTGAAGTGGGATTGAAAGAGGTTTTGTTTAAGCAGAGCCAAGTCAAACATAGCTTGGTTGAAGCGCAGGCCGTGCTAAAAAATATGCTGACTTCATTTATTGATCGACTTGGTTTTATGTCAGAAAGCACTGACAAATACCATGAAAAAATTAATACATATGCCGAAAAGATTGATTCTGCTAATGATTTAACCAGTATTCGGCATGTAATGGAAGATTTGTTGCATGACACGCGCAGTATGCAGCTCGATGTTCGTCGCTCGCGAGATGATCTAGTGGAAGCTAGAAAACAGGCGGATGAAGCCCATCGACGAGTGACTGAATTAGAGATCGAGCTGGGTCAATTGAGTGACAAAGTTCGGGAAGATCAATTGACGGGTGCTTTAAATCGACGCGGGCTTGAAGAAGCGTATGAGGTAGAGGCCGCTCGTGCAATGCGAACCTCCTCATCACTGGCTATTGCTTTGTTGGATATCGATAACTTTAAAAAACTTAACGATAGTATGGGGCATGCCGCTGGTGATATTGCCTTGATTCACTTAGTCAAAGTGGTTAAAGATTTGGTGCGCCCTACAGATACGGTTGCTCGATACGGTGGTGAGGAGTTTGTTGTGCTCATGCCGGATACGGATCTCAAAGGCGCCATTCAAGTCATGCAACGTGTTCAGCGAGAGTTAACCAAACGCTTTTTTATGCATAATAATGAGAAAATGCTAATTACATTCAGTGCAGGAGTAACGCTCTATCGCGCTGGCGAACCAAGAGATGAGGCAATACAGCGGGCCGATCAGGCCATGTACCATGCAAAGAAGACCGGTAAAAATCGCGTAATTACACTGGATTAAATGGGTATATGCCCGCAGCGCTAGGTAGAAATAGGCTGCAGGGCAATACGCCTAAGAAAACAATTCAGACGGGCTAACTACTGCAGTACCTAATTTAGCAACAACAATTCCAGCCGCACGATTAGACCAATCCATCGCTTCCGGTAAATCCAGCCCAGCAGCAAGCATTAAGCCCAATGTGGCAATCACTGTGTCGCCAGCGCCAGAGACGTCATACACCTCGCGTGCATGTGTTGGTTTGTGAACAACCTGCTGATCACGAAAAAGTGTCATTCCTTCCTCGCTACGTGTTACGAGCAGCGCATCTAAATCAAAATCTTGCCGTAGTTGATTGGCCTTTTGAATTAATTCATCTTCGCTTTGCCATAGGCCAGCCACCTGACGAAACTCGCTACGATTTGGAGTTAGTAAAGTTGCTCCGCGATAGGATTGGTACTCGGCCCCCTTCGGATCAACCAAGACCGGCTTGCCCGCAGCTCTTGCCGCCAAAATCATTTGCTGAACGTGCTCCAGGCCGCCCTTACCATAGTCCGACAAAATCACAACATCGCACTCAAGTAAAGACTGCTTAAATTCATCCAATTTTGCAGCCAAAATCTCACGACTTGGCTTGTCTTCAAAATCAATTCGCAGTAGCTGTTGTTGGCGTGCCAGAACCCGAAGTTTGACCGTCGTTGAGATTTCACTATCACGATGGAGTGAAGCATCAACACCTTGCGCAACAAGCAATCGCTCAAGGCTTAACCCTGCTTCATCATCTCCTACTACCGCCAGCAATCGAACTTGGCCGCCGAGGGAGGCAATATTTCGAGCAACATTTGCAGCGCCACCAGCACGCTCATCGGTTTTGGTAATACGCGCCACAGGTACTGGCGCCTCAGGTGAGATTCGCTCAACATCACCAAACCAGTAGCGATCAAGCATCACATCACCCACCACTAAAACTTTAGCCGATTTTATTTTTTCTAAGAGCGCTTGCATGCTTAGGCAGCCAATTCAGCATTAATTTGCTGAAGTGTTAAAACTGGGTTTGCACTTTGAGTGATCGGACGTCCAATTACCAAATAATCAGCGCCAGCTAACATGGCCGCCTTAGGTGTCATAATTCGATTTTGGTCATTGAGATCAGAGCCTACAGGGCGGATCCCTGGTGTAATCAATTTAAATTCATTGCCACATACTTTTTTCAATAGACTTGCCTCTTGTGCGGAACAAACAACACCATCCAGTCCACACGACTGAGTTAACCTTGCAAGACGTTCGACTTGTTGTTCGGCCGCAGGTAAACCCAACTCGAAAAGCTCATCCTTGCCCATGCTGGTCAGTACCGTAACAGCAA
>CAUPHX010000288.1:0-4407 GCA_963511125.1 uncultured Deefgea sp.
CGCCATTGAAGCGGCCCGAGCCGGCGATATGGGGCGTGGTTTTGCGGTGGTCGCCGAGGAAGTGCGTAAACTCGCCGAACGCACCAGCTCATCGACCCAAGAAATTATTTTGACGGTGGCTGCGATTCAAAATGAAGCCACCAGCACCGTGCACACCATGCAGCAAACCGTACGACAAGTCGATGAAGGCGTGCAAAAAGCCCAAGAAGCCAGCAGCGCGATTCGCGATATTCGTCAAAGTGCCGATAGCGTCGTCGAGCAAGTCAGCGAGATTTCAAGCGCAATGCGCGAGCAAAGCTCCGCCAGCTCGATGATGGCGCAGCAAGTTGAGCGCGTCGCACAAATGTCAGAAGAAAGCAGCGGAGCCGCCAATAGCACCGCACAAGAAAGCCAGCGTTTGCAGCACTTAGGGCAAGAGCTAGACAGCGCGATTGCTCGGTATAAAGTCTAAAACTAGATCACGCCACTCGCTTAGCGCCGAGCAGAATGAGCCGATAAACCGCTACTGATTGGATTTTTTAAACAGAGCAGCAGATCGAAGTCGTGATTTCGCAATCCATCAAACGGGTTATGCCAAAAGGCTAACCCGTTTTTTATATCCGCACTCAAACCGCTGAATACACAATTCCCCCAGAATCTACCCCGACTTCGTCGGCTTGAGATTGAGGGTTTTAAAAAGCATTAATCAACGATCAAAAAAAGTATTGATGTATTACCATCCATGCTTTGATGAATAAAGGCTACA
The DNA here is from genome assembly GCA_963511125.1 of uncultured Deefgea sp. Classification (GTDB taxonomy): domain Bacteria; phylum Pseudomonadota; class Gammaproteobacteria; order Burkholderiales; family Chitinibacteraceae; genus Deefgea. The sequence continues at coordinate 746 of CAUPHX010000288.1, forward strand.
ACTAAATACATCACACTATAAACATAAAGCGAAACGAATTTCTACAGCCCCCACTTGAAGTGAGTAGCGCTGATGCCGCATAAAAAAACCGCCGGATTTTTATCGGGCGGTTTTTTACTACACAACGAAATGAACACGACTCGCGGATCGAACGAAGGGATTTGGGCGTCAAATTGATGGGTAACGCCATCAGCCAAGCCGCACCATTTCATTGATGTATCGAGCTACAGCCATTAATAAATAAAAGCTACAACCCAATACCCATCAATAATCGCCCGCACTACCCTCGCCTTTTGCTGCTGGCATGACCTTCACCAACACAATTCGTGGGCCGTTCATTTTTTTGACGACGATGGTGAAACCATCGAACTCGATGCGCTCGCCCTCGACGGGAAGATTACCGAGTTTCCATTGAATCAAGCCACCGACGGTTTCGGCTTCGGGGTGATCGACATCATGGCCGAGCATGCGGCCGAGCGAATACAAGGACAAACTACCTTTACCCAGCAGCGCGCCGTCGTCTTGCTCTAGCCAATCGTTCCTAGACTGGCGGAATTCGTCGCGAATTTCGCCGACCAAGGCCGCCATCAGATTATCCAGCGTGACAAAACCCATCGGCTGCGATTCATCCGCGTAAGTGACAATCGCAAAGTGCGGTGCGCCTTGGCGAAAGCGCCCGAACAATTCCAACACCGGCGTATCGGGCGTCACATGCTCAACGGGGCGGATGTAATCGGTTAAATCCGACACATCGGCGTGGCGCAACTCGGCTAAGAAGAGGTTTTTTAGATGGACAATGCCAAGTACTTCGCCGTCTTCGTTCACAAAGGGGTAACGACTAAAGCGCTGCGTAGCGATCGTTTGCAGATTGGTTTCCAACGAGGCATCGCTGCGCAAAACCGCGGCCTCGTGAAATGGGCGCATCAAATCGGCGACTTTGAGTTTGCCAAAATCCAGCGATTGCGTCACCACGCTCCATTCTTGGCGGCTTTTATCATCGCCATCATGATTGTCACGCAAAATGAGTTTTAACTCATCGGCTGAGTAGTGGCTTTCATGGCCAGAGTGCGCCTCCCAACCCATCAAACGCAATAGGCCATTGGCGCTGCGATTCAGTAGCCAAATTGCAGGGTACATGAGCCAGTAAAAGAAATATAAGGGCGCTGAGGTCCACAAAGAGACGACTTCGGGGCGGCGAATGGCCATCGATTTGGGCATTAACTCACCCACGACGATGTGCAAAAAAGAGATCAGCGTGAAGGCAAATATAAACGAGACACTATGAATCAGCGCGGGCGATTCCACACCCAGCATCGCAAAAACCGGCTCAAGTAGCCTGGAAAAAGCCGGCTCGCCAATCCAACCCAAACCCAGCGAGGCCAGCGTGATACCGAGCTGACAAGCCGAAAGATAAGCATCGAGCTGACTGTGAACTTTGACCAAAATCCGCCCACGCCAACCGTGCAGTTTCGCCAAACCCTTGGCGCGGGTGGCGCGTAATTTAACTAAGCCGAATTCGGCAGCAACAAAAAAACCATTCAGCAGCACCAAAAACAGCGCTACCAAGGTCAATAAAAAATTTTCCATAATGCGGGCGAGCGCCCGTCCAGAACGATAACCTTGCCATTTTAAGCGTGGATCGGCGCAGCGGGGTAATTATTAGCCTAATGCGACAAAATTCCCGCCATAGGCGCGACAAACTACACATCAGGCGATTGAGCTCAGTACAGCCAATAAGGCGCTCAACTCACTTGTGCACCGCCCATCGTCGTCTCAAGTTAAAATAGCCACTTGCCTCGTTTTGGAACCTAGTCTCTGCACCATGAAACCCAATAAACCTAAGATGTATTCAGCCAGAGCTATTATCAATAAATCACCAGCGAGCAATACCCATGTCGCCAGCTTGGCGCGGGCTTTATCTAAATTGGGATTTTGCTCGCGCAGCGAAGGCGAAGCGCTAGTGGCGCGCGGGGAAGTCAGCGTCAATGGCAAAGTCTGCGTCGATATCAATCGCCGTGTCGATATGCAGCGCGATCAACTGAGCGTCAACGGCCAAGCGGTGAGCGCCGAGAAAATGGTCTATCTGATGCTCAACAAACCGCGCGGCCTGATTACCACCGCACAAGACGAGAAAAACCGCGACACGGTTTTTAGTTGCTTTGAGGGGGCGAAACTGCCGCACATCGGCCCTGTTGGGCGGCTCGATAAAGCCAGCGAAGGCCTGCTGCTATTCACCAACGACACCAAATGGGCGGCGCGCCTCACCGATCCGGCCAGCCATTTGGACAAAATCTATCACGTGCAAATCGACAGCCAAGCAACGCCTGAGCTAATCGCCGCGATGCAAGCGGGCGTGATAATGGAAGATGGAACACCACTGAAAGCCAAGCGGGTGACGCTATTACGCAGCGGCGAAAAAAATGCGTGGCTCGAAGTCGTGCTCGACGAAGGCAAAAACCGCCACATCCGCCGCCTGCTCGAAGCCAATCAAATCAACACGCTACGGCTGATGCGTGTGGCGATGGGGGGCTTGGAATTGGGTGAATTGGCAAAGGGCGAATGGAGGGAATTGAGTGCGGCGGAAGCGGGGAGTTTAAAACCGTAAAGAAATTGCAACGTCCGAGATTGATATTTCATTAAATCGTTACTAAACAACTACAGCCAAGTAAAACCAGGCACAAAATACCTGATCCCCCTTATTTACTTTGATAACATTTCAGCGTCGACAGTCGTTGGCACAAAACAATTACATTGGATGAACACATGAAACTCTCTACTTTAGCTTGCTTCGCCGCATTTGCATGCCTAGGCACTGCAAATGCAAGTGTTATCACGATTGAAACTGGATCTTCTACTGCTGCAGCTCAAAATAGTGCGGATGCATATAAAAGCGTTGTAGATGCCGCAGTAACGAACACACAAACCATTGCTAGCTACGACAATGTAACTAATAACGGCTTGTTTAGCACCGGCGTCAATAATATTGCATTCAAATCGACCATCGTTTTTGGCGTAAAAGAAGCAGAAGCGGGTTCTTGGGCTTTCCGTGCTGGCGTTGATTTTGGTAAAGGTGGCGCAATCTACCTCGATAACCAAGCAATTGCATTTAAAAATAATGATATGTGGTGGGGCCGTGATAATCAGTGGTGGAGTGCTGGCGCTAACGCTAATGATTCATTCCAATTCAGCATTGCTAACTTAGCAGCAGGCAATCACACATTGGCAATTTATGGTCTTGAGGCTTGCTGCGATGGTCCACAACAAGTTCAATACAATATGAACGGAACAGGCTTTCAAACTTTCAACGATCAAGTTTTAGCACCAGTACCTGAGCCAGAAACTTATGCGTTGATGGGCATGGGTTTAGTAGGCTTGATTGCTGCACGTCGTCGTAAAGCCAAATAAACTCTGTTACTGGTTTAGACAAAATGGCACCCACGGGTGCCATTTTTTTATTTTAAGCAACACGATCTGCCGGATGATTCACACCATCGTAGGTTTTAATATTCGGAATCAGATAAGGATTCACGCCTTCAAGACAGCCAACGTTATAGCCGTATAAATGTGGATTAGAGCGGCGTTGATGGTGGGTGTAAATGCCGCAGACGGAGCAAAAATAATGCTTCGCGGTTTTCGTATTGAATTGATACAACGTCAGGCGA
>CAUPHX010000289.1:0-4322 GCA_963511125.1 uncultured Deefgea sp.
AGAGCCGGCCAAAACAGTATTAATGAGTAACTCTTGCTGTACTTGCTTCCCATTCGCCGTTAGCATCAACTCGTGCTGATTGCGTGTTCCTTCTGCCAAAAAACTCACTTGCTCAATCGATGTTTCACCCCACTTCAAGTCAGTTAAACTTGCTTGAAGCTTTAATGCTCCGCGTAAATCAGACTGCACATTCGCCTTTATTTCTGCGTGCTTCACACTCAAACCCCACGGTGTTTTGAGTTGATCAGCCTTTAAATTACCTTGAATTTGTAGCAAATTGATAGGTCCAGACAATACGCCTTGCCCCTCAAGTAAACCCGAAAAATTACGCCCCACGACGGCTAAATTTGGCATTCGCAGTTGATAGCTTAATTGATCATGAGTTCGACCCAAAGCCCCCTTCAAGTCAAGCCGATTAGCGCCCAAAGCCAGCCACAACTGGCTATCTTGCAGCTGATTTTGACTCAACCTCAGCTGCCCCTGCCCCGTCAGAGGCTCGCCATTAAACTGGCTGTCTTTCAAAATATAATTTAAATCAATCTTGGGTATAGGCTCGATCTGCCCGGTCGCAATCACATTGCCACCGATACGTCCCACTGGAACTGAGAAATAGTTTGCGGGATTAAACTGAGTCAGCGCAGCATTCAATTTAAAATCAAACGGCGATATTAAATTGACTTCACCGGTCGCCAAAACTTGGCTACCACCGTGACTCAATTCCAAGCGACGCACTGCAATTCGCCGTTGCTGCTCAGGTTTAATCCAGCCCATATCGATTGAAGCGAGCGCATTAAAGCGCTTATCAGAGAGTTGTCCTTTCACATCGGGGGCCAGCCATGGCCCTTTTAATGACAAATTACCCGCCAGCTGGCTGGTGGGTTGCGGCGACCAAAGCAAAGCAGGATCAATACTTTGCAACCCAACTTTGAGATCTAACTGCGAGTTCAAAATTTGACCTTGTGCCGTGATTTTGCCATTACCATTTAATTGAGCGACCAAGCTTGTTATCGTCAGGGCCTCTCCTTTTAACTGTAGCTGTGCATTCAAAGTCCGTAATGGCAAGCCTTGCCGATCTAAACTAGCCACGCTTTGATTTTCTAGCTTTAAAGCAAGGTTCGCCCCCGTTGCAGTGGTTTTTACGTCCAAATCTGCATTAATTTTGGCCTGAGGGGCTGAGGGGTGAAACGCTGCGGGGTTGATTTGATTGAGACGAACATGCCCATGCTGCACAATTTGATAAGCATGCGCAGCAAACACATCTAAATTGACATCTACATTGGCATTGACTTGATCGGCCGTTAAATCGGCTTTAACGGCCAAGGCACGTAAATCACCCAAGACGTGGCCAACGGCAGTCAATTTTCGTTCTTCTAACTCGCCCGCCAGCACAAACGAACCCGCCGTCGCAAAAGGCGCGATGCCGTTCAGATTGAGCGCCGCACTCAGAGTGCCTTGCGGCGCACGAATTTGCTGCACACTCAATCGATGCGACTTGCCATCACTATCAAAATTCGCTTGAATGTCTTTTAACAATGGCACATCAGAAATATCTAACTGAGCGATATTGAGTTTAATAATCTGCAGACTGACTGGGAGTGTTAAACGGGTCGGCGGCGGAGTAGATTCTTTCATCGGCGGCTGAGGTTTGAGTTTTATTTGTAAAACATCCAAACCCAGCTCATTGATGTATACCTTCCTAAGCAATGCTGAATATGGCGTCCAATCCAATACACCATAATTTAAATACACCTCAACGTCATCCGTATTAACGCGTAACTCTTTAACTTCTAAACGCGACCAAAATGATCCCTGCATAGATTTAATAGTAAGCACACCGCTGCGATTAATCGCCTCAAGCAATCGCACTCGCCCACTATCCGAATCGAGCCAGGTCAATAAACCAGCCAACACGACGACGGTGAACGCTACACTACCAATCACACCCCAGACGAGAGCACGTAAAACGCGTCTTGCCATGCCATATTGCGGCACTGACTTCGGCTTTTCCGATGACTCAGGATTTGAATGGACGTTTTCTGTGTGTTCGGTTGTCATTAAAAAGCTAAACCCATTGCAAATTCAAAGCGGACTTTTTTCGTATCTAAACCGTAGGCTAAATCAGCGCCAATTTGACCTACGGGACTGAGCCACCGCGCGCCCAGCCCGACTGCGCCCACCGCTTCATAACTCGCCCAATCCAAAGCAGCGCCGCCATAATCGACAAACACGGCAGCGCGCCAATCATTCACAATCGGATGCTGATATTCAATCGACGATGTGGCCAACACCTGACCTGGTGCAATAGAGCCGCCAGAAGAAACGCCGAGAGATTCATAGGCATAGCCACGTACTGAACCGATACCACCGGCACGAAACAAAGCATCCGTCGGCACCCCAAAGACATCTTGGCTAAATGTTTCACCCACTTCCAAGCGAAGCAATAACACCCCTTTTTTACCAACCTGATTATACAGAATGCCATTGCCATATAAACGCAAAAAGCTAGCATCACTCAGCACATATTCTGACGCACCGCCGAATTCGCCGTGCGCTAAATAGCCATTTTTGGGGTCTTGCTTATTATCAAGCTCCCGCCGAATCCACTTAAAGTTTGCAGAGAGTGATTTTGGACTATTGGTCGTGCCATCATTCAGCTTGCGATTTTCTGTGATGTACTGCAAAGAGAGAAAGCGCTCAATATTGCCTTCAATTTCATTTCTAGCCACACCCGTGCGAAACGTTTCTGAAAACAAGCCTTCAATATCTGAACGTAAATAATCGAAATTAACCCCGTTCTCCCAACCATCCTTACCGCGAGGCAGCGTAACCCCCGTGCTAAACGATTGCTCTTTTTGCTTGAGCTGCAAACTGGTATTAAAAACCCACGCTCGATCAAGTAAATTTAAATAGCGATATGCAAAACCAATTTCAGCGCCAGTATTGGTGTCATAACCCAAATTTGTTGTTGTTCTATGCAATGGTGTTTCTTGAATATTGATATGAATTGGCGCGATAAATGGCTCTGTTGTTGGTAAATCGACGTCAACCAATACAGATGAGAAATGAGGCATGTTTTGCAATTCAGTTTGCAAATCAATTAAGTCATTGCGTCGATAAGGCTGACCCGGATTAATTTGCACACGGTCGAGCGCTAAACTCTGAGGGAAATGTTTCAAACCAAGCACTTCGGCTGCGCCAAAAACAAACTGCGGACCACTATCCATATCAATACTAAATCGTGCGGTATTGCTCACGGGATCAATTTCTGCACTGTGCTGCGCCATTTTGCTAGCGGGATAATCGCGCGCCATAAATGACGCTAGCGTTCGTCGCTTTAGTTCATCCCACGCCTCCTGCGTAAAAGGCTCTCCAATCAACTCATCTGCACGGTTTGAAAAGCGCTGCTCTAACACGGCTAAGCGATCTGGATGTTCAACAATGGCACCCGCGACATTCAACTTTGCATCTTTAATCAGCACCGATGAGCCTGTCTCGACCTCAATCAACACTAAATTTTGATTATTTGTGACTTGCAGTCGAGCTTGTGTTTTTGAGTTAAAAAAGCCTTCCGTTTCCAGCAAGCTAGCGACCGCTTCGGGCATATTTTCAATTAAGTGATTGAGTTGCTCTGGCGAACTACGGGGGCTATTACGCAAAGCAAAGACAGCTAGATGCCGCTCTAACAATGAAGACACACTGGAGGGTGCGCGCAACTCGATGCGAAATTCAAATGGCGCCTCAGCTTCACTCGCTGCGCTCACTGAGTGAACCGCCGCCATGGCTACGCAAAATACGCTAATCAGTGAATGGATTTTCAAACGAAAAAACCAAAGCAAAATATAAACCGCGACTTTACCAAAACTGAGGCAAAACTGCTTGTGTGAATCAAAATGTGAGCCAAAAAAAATCCCGACTTGGCTTGCATCTAAAGACACAAGTCAAAATCGGGCACAGGAGGATGGAGTCGATAACGCGAATTCGTCGCGGGTACTACAGGGTGCTGCTAAAAATTAGATTCGCGCTTAGCGATTCAGAGTCAACTGCCAGCCGTGTGACTTGACCAGCAACTGCTGTTGGAATTCGAAATTTTTGATCATTTTGATTAAGGTACGCATGGTATTTCTCCTGAGGTTAACCGGCTATCTCACCGGCTTTGCAATACTGCTTTGATGAACGTACTTTATCAAAACTACTAAACTAACGCAAGCCAAATGGTAATATTACTACATACTTTATCGTTATACAATGTAACAGCAAGTACATTTTATTCTACAAAACCTTTATATAAAAATACAGAACAATGTAACAATAACAAACAAACC
>CAUPHX010000290.1:0-4318 GCA_963511125.1 uncultured Deefgea sp.
GGCCTCGGCACTCTGAGGAGTGCTCGTCACCGTCCACAGCCTCTCGAACAAAAAAACGGCATCGAACCCCGATGCCGTTGCCTATTTTATACCGATTTAATATTTTCAGCTGTTAACAATTTCCCTAAACCATCATCCCAATTAGTTGGGCGCCATCAAAGCTTTTTTCGCTTTAGCAGCGGCATCCGATTGCGGATATTGCTCGATAATCGTAATCAGGTAATTGCGCGAGGTTTTTTTATCCCCCGTCGCGGCGGCAACCGAGGCTAAACCGAGTAATGAATCAGGGGCTTTGGCATCGGTCGGTGCATTTTCTACCACGTTTTTAAATGCCGAAGTCGCCGATTTGTAGTCTTTACTAAAGGCATAACTGGTACCCAGCCAATATTGCGCGGCAGGGAGTTTGTCACTTTTCGGGTAATCAACTGCGAATTTATTCAGCGCAGCGCTGCCGTCTTTGAATTTTTTGGCTTGGACTAAGGCCACTGCATTATCAAAGCTTTCTTGTTCACTCAATTGCACTGCAGCCTTTGTTTCGGCTTTAGCTTGCTCGAATACGCGCAGACGCGTATCTAAATCAACGAATAAATCTTTTTGTCGTTTTACTGCTTCATCCAGATTAAATTGCAGCATTTCATTTTGACCGTTGAGTTTAGCCAAAGTGTCTTTTTGTGCCTCGATTTGGCGAACCAAATTGATAATCTGTTTATTGCCAGCTTCGAGCTGTTCGATGCGTTGTTGATTTTGCTCTTGCAGCATTTGTACTTTGGCGGTGAGATCAGCCACTTGCTTGCGCGCAACATCATCGTCGAACAAACCCGCTTGGGAATGCGCGCTCCAAGCCACCAATGCCAAGGCGATGAGACTTTTTTTAAAGTTGTTCATAGGTTTATCCATTCATCTTATATACACAAACCCCGACCAGCGGGGTTTGTAGTGAAGCGACATAGCATATTGGCAAACGCCGCGTCTTCGCAAGCGGCTTACTTGCTTTGTTCACCAGGGTAAACGATGTCAGCACGACGATTGCGCTCCCACGCTTCATCCGTGTCGCCGTTCTCGAGTGGGCGTTCTTCACCAAAGCTGACGGCTTCGATTTGGCTTTCTGGCACACCTAAGGCTTTCAACATTGCGTTAACGGCTTCGGCACGTTTTTGACCCAGCGCCAAATTGTATTCAGCGGTACCGCGATTATCGGTATTGCCTTGCAAGATGATTTTCACGTCTTTGTGGCTGAGCAAGAATTTGGCGTGCGCTTGCACCATTTCGTTGAAGTCTGGGCGGACAACAAATGAATCAAAATCAAAATAAACGCGGCGTTGTGACAACACATTATTTGGGTCGGTCAATTCGGGATACATTGATTTGCCGCTGGTGTTGCTGGTATCAACGGTTTTGATTTCGCTGCCGGTGGTTCCTGTTGTCGTTTGTTGGCCTGCGTTTGGATCTTTGATCGGTGCAGGTGGTGTGCTCGAACACGCAGCAAGTAGGGCAGTCATGGCAATGCTAAGGGCGATTTTTTTCATGTTTTACTCCAATTAAAAAATAGTTAAATCTCGAAATTCAAGCGCTGCCTTATCGCAGCATTGGGCCCCATGCGGGTTGGCGAACTTCGCCGTTTTGCGATTTCAGGCGTTGTTTGACTTTGCCATCGCTAGAAACAATCGCCAAAGTGCCACGGCGGCCGACATCCGTTTCATACAAAATCATCGCGCTATTCGGTGCAAACGACGGAGAATCATCAGCATTGGTCGAGGTTAATGTCGTACTACGGCGGCTAGCCAAATCCATAATGGCAACACGATAGCCATTGTCCCGCGTGATGTAGGTCATTGACTTGCCATCGGGTGAAATCTTGCCGCTGGCATTGTAGCCACTAGAAAAAGTCAGCCGTTCTGCGTTACCACCATTAATTGATGCGCGATAGATTTGTGGGCTACCACCTCGATCCGAGGTAAAGATGATGCTTCGACCATCGGCAGTAAAACTTGGTTCCGTGTTAATTTCACCACCTTGGCTGACACGGCGTGGATTTGAACCATCGACATTCACGACAAAAATCTGACTACCGCCGTCTTTACTCAGTACGACGGCAAGTTGGCGACCATCGGGTGACCAAGCTGGCGACGAATTGCTGCCTTTAAAATTGGCGGCTTGCCAGCGTTTTCCAGAACGGAGTTCATGCACATAAACGACGGGTTTTTCTAGCTCAAATGACACATAAGCCAATTTGCCACCATCGGGCGACCAGCGTGGCGACATAATTGGCATTCTGGATTTCAAGACCGTTTGCGCACCATAGCCATCGGCATCCGCCACTTGCAGCTCGTAGGCTTTGCCGGTTTTCAAAATATATGCAATTCGCGAAGCAAACGCGCCTGATTTACCTGTGATTTTTTCATAAATGATATCGGCGATTTGATGGCTCATTCGACGTAGTTGCGCTGGATTACCACGTTTTTCAAACGCAATCAGTTCTTGTTTGCTTGCTACATCAATCAACCAAAATTTCACAACAGCTTGGCCACCTTCGTTGAAAATTTGGCCGACTACCGCGTATTGCGCACCACTGGCTTGCAAGGCGGCTAAATTCAGGGTGGCAGGGGTATAGGCGTGCAGGCTACGATCTGTAATGCCTATCACCTTAAACACCCCACTGGTATTTAAATCGCTACCGATGACGGGGGTGACAGGTTGCTTGTCGATATTTTCATTTTGAAAAGGAATGATGGCGATCGGGTATTGCTGGCTACCGACGCCAACGATTTCAATGGTCATGTCTGCTTGTGCCACACTGCTGGCGAGAAAAATCAAGAGTGCGAAATGGCGTAAAACACGTTTGAATAACACTAAATTCTCCATTTACGTAGGTCTGCGTAGGAGCGGGCTAGCCCGCGAAGGTTTTGTGCTCTGGTAAGCTTTCGCGGGCAAGCCCGCTCCTGCGAGAGAAATTATTCTTCAGGTCTGAACGCAAGTTCAATTTCCCGAACATCATTAAAAGTTAAACCATTGGGTGGTTTTGGAAACGGTGCAAAACGTTTAATAGCGCTATATACCGCGTCATCCCATTTCGGGTCGCTACTTGGTGTCTTTTTCACAATGTCTCTAATTTCACCACTAGGCAGCAAGAAAATTGTATAGACCACCCGAGGTTTTTGGCCAGTTTTCGTGTAATTTATTTTGAGTTTTATGTCTTCGCCTACTGCAGTTTTGTACCCCTCAGCGAGTCCATTTCCCTTCCCTTTACCAGCGCCACCCGTTGCACCCACGGTATCACCGGTGCCACCCGCTTTGCCGCCGACTTTGGCGTTGGGGCTTGGTTTTTCGCCTTTACTACCGCTGTCGAGCATATTGTCGAATGACAGTGCGTCTTCTAATTCGCTTTTTGGCTTTTTCACTTCCGTTTTTTTCGGTACCGGTGTGGCTTTAGGTTTTGCACTTGGTAGCGCGGTTGGTTTAGCCGTTGGCGCTACCGTCGGTTTTGCGGTCGGCGCAACGGTAGGTTTCACCGTTGGCTTGGTCGTCGGTTTTGGTTCTGGTGTGGCTTTTACTTTTTCAGTGACGATTTCTGGCGCCTTGACTGGAACTGGAATGGGTTCAGGCTTTGGCTTTGGTACTTTAACTAGCTTGGGCTGTTCGATCTGTTCGCTGGCGACCGGAGCGGGGGGTGGCGCACCCCAGAGTTCGACGACTACCGGTTCCGGTTGCTTGGTTTTCCATTGCACTGAAAATAGCAAAAATCCAGCCAAGACCGCGTGCATACCGACTGCCAATACAAAGGACAGTCCACGGCTTTCGTCAGGATAATTTGAGCGATTTGGGTTCATTACTTTTGGCGTACCTGTAGGCCAACTCGGGGAATTTCAGCCAAACGAAGTGCGTCGGCAGTTTCGATTACTTTGTCATAAATAACGCCTTTATCGGCGGCGATGACCACAGGACGTTCTGTACCCGCAGCTTCAGCGATCTTGGCTTTGATGGCATCTGCCAGCGCTTTAGCGTCTGGGTAGGGCGTCACATCTTTACCATCTTTGAGCACCAAAGCACCGTCTTTATCAATCTCAACAGTCATCGGGTTACCCGTGACTTGCTGGGTGGATTTGCCTGCGGACGGTAATTCGACCAAGCCCGATGGCATGCCGGGTGCGGCGACCATAAAGATCACCAGCAGCACCAGCATCACATCGACGTAGGGTACAACATTGATTTCATTCTTAACGCGGCGAGGGCGACGAGCCATGGTTCGCTCCCTTATTTGCCGATTTGGCGTTGCAAGATATTCGAAAACTCTTCGATAAAGGTATCAAAACGACCCGCC
>CAUPHX010000291.1:0-4286 GCA_963511125.1 uncultured Deefgea sp.
ATCAAGGGGGGGGCTCTGAGTTGGTGCTGCGAAATTCCCCGGGAAGCACGCCTGCCCATCGCTTGAAGGCACGCCGGAAGGCACGAGCATCTGCATACCTATTGTGGTCAACCATTTCCGGACAGTAAATTAAGTTGTTTTTCCGTCATGGCTGGCGAAAGGCCGCAAACCGGATGATCGAAAACGAATGCTTCTAGACGCTATTCCCTACTTTGAGAATTGAGGCGAGGTTTATACAAGAATCCAAATACATTCGCCAGAAAAAATCTTTGTCGGGGCATTTGTCGGGGCATTGGAGAGAAAATGCGTCAAAATAAAAAATGGGCTACAGCTAAAAAGCTGTAACCCATTGATTTTATTGGTCGGAATAGCGGGATTCGAACTCGCGACCCCTTGGACCCCATCCAAGTGCGCTACCAGGCTGCGCTATATTCCGAGAGGTCAAATTCTATCGTAAACCAGCTTACTGTTCAAGCCACGAAAGTAAGTCTTCTAGCTCATGGCGTAATTCAGTCAAACTCACATCACCGTCAGCATACTCACCCAGGGTGACTGCACTACTGCCTAACTGATTGCGCGCTCCACTAATGGTGAAGCCTTGCTCGTACAATAAACCACGAATTCGCCGCACTAGTAGCACTTCATGATGCTGATAATAGCGCCGATTGCCACGCCGTTTTACTGGCTTTAACTGCGTGAACTCTTGCTCCCAATAGCGTAAAACATGTGGTTTTACGCCACACAAATCGCTGACTTCGCCGATGGTAAAGTAGCGAATTGCTGGAATTGAGGGCAAATCACTGGTTGGAATAACGCTGCTGGAGTTTTGCATAGTGAATTTCAACCATTCCCTTCAGCTTTTGACTTGCGTGAAATGTAACCACACGACGGGCAGAAATTGGAATTTCTTCACCTGTTTTTGGGTTACGACCTGGGCGTTGCGGTTTATCGCGCAACTGAAAGTTACCAAAACCTGACAGTTTTACAGTATCACCGTCTGCTAGAGAGATCCGGACTTCGTCAAAAAATGACTCGACCATGTCTTTTGCTTCGCGTTTATTCAAACCAACTTTATCGAACAACATGTCGGCAAGGTCAGCCTTTGTTAATGTTAATGTGCTAGTTTCGTACTGCATTATGCTCTCAAGATCGCGCCGCATTCCTCTGCCTTCTGGAGTAATTTTGATATTGCTTCATCGACTTCTACATCAGTCAAAGTTTTGAGAGTATCTTGCATTAAGACTTTGAATGCAAGGCTCTTTTTACCTTCAGGCAAACCTTTTCCACGGTATACATCAAAAATTTCGATACTGACCACAACAGATAAATTTGTACTTGCAAAAGCCGCTTGCAAAGTGTTAACAGAAACAGACTCATCCATTAATAAAGCTAAATCACGCCGCACGGCTTGGAATTTAGACACTGGAGCAGATTGTAGTTTTTCAATCTGTACTAAAGCAGTGACGTCTAATTCAAGCACAACGGGTGCATGTGCTAAGTCGTAAGCTTGTACCCACTGCGGATGCAACTCTCCAACGACACCGATAACTTTACCGTCGAGCACCACTTCAGCTGAGCGCCCTGGATGTAATGCAGGATGATCTGCACGGCGATATTCGGCTACTTGCGGTGCCAGCAGCGCTTCAACATCCGCTTTAGCATCAAAGAAATCAACCCGCTCTTTGCTCGTACCCCATTGCTCTGCAAAACGACCGCCCCATGCTAATGCAGCAATGCGTTCAGGTTGTTGATCTGCAGCAACACCATTGAATACCCTAGCCACTTCGAACAAGCGGACACGGTCTTGTTTGCGATTTAAATTGTGTTGCAAACCTGCGACTAAACCACCAATTAGCGTTGAGCGCATCACGCTCATTTGACTGGCAATTGGATTCATCAGGCGAATTGGATCAGTATTGGCGGCAAAATCGTTCTCCCATTTTTCTTCCACAAAAGCATAAGAAATGGTTTCTTGATAATTGCGTGATGCCAAAATCGATTTTAAGGTATTTTTTGAGCGACGATCGCCCGCTTGCGGCAACATACTCATCCGCGCTAATGAAGGACTCACTGGAATATTGTCGTAGCCAAATACACGTGCCACTTCCTCGATCAAATCTTCTTCAATTTCAATATCAAAGCGATATGACGGCGGAGTAACTGTAATAACGTCATCAGTCAATTCACATGCCAAACCCAAACCTTGCAGCATTGCCATAATTTCTGCAGCCGGCAAAGTAAGGCCAAGCACTTTGGCTACACGATCTACACGCAATTGAACAGGCTTACGCGTTGGTAGAGTACCAATTTGCTCGGTGATAGGACCAACTTGACCGCCACAAATCTCGACAACCAATTGTGTTGCACGCTCAAGGGCTTCACATACATTACCAAAATCAATACCGCGCTCAAAACGATGGCTTGAGTCTGAAGAAAAGCCAAAGCGACGCGCTTTACCCGCAATGACATCTGGAGCAAAAAAGGCCGACTCTAAGAAAATATCTTGCGTAGTTTCAGTAACACTCGATGCCAAGCCGCCCATAATGCCAGCCAGCGCGAGTACTTGGTTATCATCAGCAATAACGAGCAAATCGGTAGCTAAAATGAGATCTTTCTCATTGAGTAGCGTAATCGTTTCGCCGGCGTTGGCAAAGCGCACCTGTACGCCACCCGAAATTTTAGCAGCATCAAATGCATGCATCGGTTGACCAAGTTCCAGCAAGACATAATTCGTAATATCAACGATTGCCGAGATTGAGCGAATGCCTGAACGTTCAAGGCGCTGCTTCATCCAGTCTGGCGTCGCAGCCGATTGATTGATGCCTTTGATAATACGACCAGCGTAGCGCGGACAAGCTTGGTCAGCATTCAAGGAAATGGCAATCGCTGATTCAGAACTCAGCGCAGCAGTCTGAATCACAACTGGATTTAGCACCGACTTCGTTAATGCGGCAACTTCACGTGCAATACCACGGATTGATAAGCAATCGGTACGATTGGGCGTGAGTTTTAAAGTCAATAAGCGATCATCAAGTGCTAAGTAATCGCGAATCGACATACCCACAGGGGCATTGCTCGGCAGCACATATAAACCATCAATGTCTGAGGCTATACCCATCTCATCACCAGAACACAGCATGCCCGACGATTCGATACCACGAACTTTGGCTTTCTTTATTTTAAAGTCGCCAGGCAAAACCGCGCCAATTCGCGCGCAAGGAACTTTTAGCCCTGCGGCCACATTCGGCGCACCACAAACGATTTGCAGCGGCTCAGCTTCACCCACATTGACGGCGCACACATTCAGGCGGTCTGCATCAGGATGCTTGCTAACACTTAATACTTCAGCGACAAAAATATCGGTAAATGCAGGCGCTGCCGCTTCATTTTCTTCGACTTCTAACCCTGCCATCGTCAATAAATGCGCGAGTTCTTCGGAATTCATTGCTGGGTTTACCCAGCTACGTAGCCATTGTTCTGAAAATTGCATGATTGATGCTCCGCTTATTTGAATTGAGACAAGAAAGACACGTCGTTTTCAAAAAACAGCCGTAAATCATTCACGCCGTAATACAGCATCGCAAATCGATCCAAGCCAATCCCGAAGGCAAAACCAGTGTATTTTTCTGAATCAATATTTACGCTTTTCAATACATTCGGATGCACCATGCCGCAACCACCGACTTCCATCCAACCTTTCGACCATTTCACGTCAATTTCAGCGGATGGCTCAGTAAATGGGAAGAATGATGGGCGGAAACGGACTTCCAAATCATCACGTTCGAAAAAGCGGCGAAGAAAATCAACAATAACACTTTTTAGATCGGCGAAAGAGACACCCTCTTCAACCCACAAACCTTCCATTTGATGGAACATCGGTGAATGAGTAGCATCAGAATCAACACGATATACACGACCTGGGGCTATGATTTTAATCGGTGGTTCGTTATCGAGCATGTAGCGAACTTGAATCGGGCTGGTGTGCGTACGCAACACCAAAGGCTCACCTTCATTCTGTACATAGAATGTATCTTGCATTGCGCGCGCAGGATGATTCTTCGGAATATTGAGCGCTTCAAAGTTATGAAAGTCATTCTCAATTTCTGGACCATCTGCGACGGCAAAACCCATACTGCCAAACAAAGCTTCAATACGTTGCTGGACTAGCGTAACAGGATGCAAGCCACCTTTCGCGTGGCCGCGGCCAGGCAATGAGATATCCAATGCTTCTGCAGCCAATTGAGCTGCCAATTTTTCCGCCGCCATGGCATCACGCTTGGCATTGA
>CAUPHX010000292.1:0-4281 GCA_963511125.1 uncultured Deefgea sp.
AAAAATAATTGGGGTCGATAGCCCATTTGAATAAAACGATCCATGACGGCCTTGGTGTAGCCTTTGGCATTACCGATCAACATGCCTTTTACATTTTCAGCAATCGCCACTTTCGGCTTCAGCTTTTCAACCAAATCCAAATAATCAAAAAACAAATCGGATAGCACTTGGCTGGCTTGGCCTTCACGAAAATGCTTTTCTTTGCCCCATGCTTTTTCACGACTGCCTGACATGCTAAATGTCGAGCATGGTGGAGAACCGTCCAAAATATCCAGCTCATACAATTCGGCAGGCAAATCAGCCTTGATTAAATCACCGATTGGGCAGAGAAAATAATGCTTTGGATTAATGTTTTTCTGATAATGCCTCGCCATTTCTGGATCAATATCATTGGCGGCAATCACTTCGCACCCTGCCCGTTTATAACCCATGCTTGACCCGCCACCACAAGCAAAGGTACTCATTACCTTGATGCCGTTTTTCTTTACATTCACCAAATCGGTTAAATTCCATGCGTGCGGGTTCATTATTTGTTTCCATTAAATTCAAAACTGCAACGCGGGCAAACATGCTCAAACTTAAAGTCATCCATATTGACTTCATTTGATTTTTTATCGCCTGTTTGTTCTTTTGGCTTATCGTCGCCGAGCAAAGATTTCAATTCTGTATCTGTAAACCCTGTTAGCTCTAAATCAAAACCATCTAGCTCAATCGCGGCGAGTTCTTCGGCCAGCAATTCAAAATCCCAGCCTGCGTTCATTGCCAGTTTGTTATCGGCCAGAATGTAGGCGCGTTTTTGTTCGGGCGTGAGATAGCCCAGCGTGATCGTTGGCACTTCGGTGAGGCCCAACACGGCGGCGGCCATGCAGCGGCCATGCCCGGCGATGATTTCGCCAGCGCCGTCGATTAGCACCGGATTGGTAAAGCCAAACTCGCGCATGCTGGCGGCGATTTGCTGCACTTGCTCATCGGAGTGTGTGCGGGCGTTTTTGGCGTAGGGCAGCAGCTCGGTGACGGCGCGTAGCTCTATCGTTTGGGAGACGTTAATCGGTGCGTTCATGGTTTTCCTCGTTGGTGCCAATAGCAGAAATGCGTTGGTCTAAGTTGCGTTCAAATTCTTTGAGCTGATCGATGACGGCTTCTTTCAGCACGGCGCGAATCCCGCCCACGTCGCGCCCGACTAGCTCGGCGGCGATGCGGTGCGGCATGTTTTCCAGCCCTTGCCGAAATAGCGTGGCCAAGTCTTGCACCACGTCCTCGACTTCGCTTTTGGGGATCAGTTTGCCGATGGCGATTTCGTAATCCATTTTGGCGGTCATGGCGGCGTATTGCTCTTTGATGGCGCGGCTTTTTTGGTAGGTACTGCTCACGCGGTCGCTGGGCGTTTCGCTGGCGCGCTCGGCGGCAAAGCGTTGTTTGACATCGTCGCGGTTTGGGTCGGCGCTGTCGGCGATTTTGGCGCGGCTGGCGGCGACATTGACCAGCGTGCCGTCGTCGTTCATTACCAAGCGGCCTTGCTGTTTTAATTTTGTAACGTAGCTTTTGGCTTGGCCGAGGATGCGGGCGAATTCGGCTTGGGTGACAAAGTCGGTCATGTTGTGAGTGCCCTGTTAAATTCAACTTGAAAGTGTTGATCGACCATTTTTCTTGCGATCACATCAAAATCAATCTGCGGTTTGTAAAACGCGGCCTTCACAAACAAAAACACCATCCGCGTGCCCCATGCCCGCCCGTAGCGCGCACCGAATCCGCCGCCAACGGCCACGCGCTGATATATGCCCGGTGGCAAGCCTTGGCGATTGCCGGGCTGCATAGCAAAGAAGGTACCGTTGCGCTTTTTATTGCGAGCGATGGTCTTTTTATCGCGTGAGCGGTTTTGGTAGCCACTGAGCAGCTCGACGCCGACTTGGCTGATCAGCTTCATAATCATGCCGCGCCCCATATTGCCGTGCCCGTCCAGTGGCATACCCTTAGCCGGAACGCAGACCCAGCCATACGGCATCACCGCGCCCGCTTGCAGCGATTTTTCAAAGCGCTTGAGGTGGCGGCGTGTTTCGCCCCCCAAACCGCCGACGATGTTGCGGAGATATTTTTCTTGGTCGTATTTCGGCTCGACCCTTGCCACCATATCGCCGCCCGATTTGTAGCGGGCAGGAAATACGCGCAAGGCGTTAAGGGTAAACGAGGTGGGCCGGTCGATTTCGCTGCGCATTTTGCGCACGGTTTCATCTTTGGCGTGCCACGCGGTCTTGGTGAGGGCAATGGCCGCACTGCGTTGGATTTTGCGCGGCAGGTTGCCTGTGAGCGCCTTGAGCTGGGCGTTGTCGACTTTGATGCTAATCACGCTTTCACCTCGGGCGCTTTGGTGCCGACTTCAATGCCGTTTTCCGAGGCATAAAACATCGGCTGGCCGTTCATGCCCGCTTTGATGCTGCTATTGATGCAATCGGCACCAAAGGCGGCGCGCATGGCATCAATAAAGCCGGTGGTGACGGGCATCGCTTCACGTAAATTTTGCGGTTTTTCTGGCTTGTTACTGATGTTACTTAGCACGTTACTCACGAAATTCTCCTAAGCCTTTGATTTTGTTTACTTGTTACTCACGTTACTCATGTGAGTCATATATATGCATGTGAGAAATAAAAAAAAGAAACTAGCCTTCACGCGCACATGCGCGGGTGTGTGTTGGTGAGTAACATGAGTAACATGCGTAACTTTCTAGCATTGGCGCGGGTTTGCGGCGTTTTGAGTGACTCACTTGCTGAGTAACATGAGTAACAAAGTTAAGCGTATTCATGATGGTTTCCTGTTTTTGCGTGTTCGATAGCGCCTTTCACTTTCTCGATACAGCTTGAATTCCACTCACTGAGACCCTTGCCCGCTGGTGGCTCGGTTTTGCCCGGTGGATAGAGCATGGTGACTTGGCGCTTGTTAAATCCGATTTGCACATGTTGCCGCTCGCGTTTCATAAAGCCGTCGAGCTTGCACACGTTGCCGCTGAATATGTTTTTGGGTGGGGTGTAGCGCTGGCCGTCTTGCTCACTCCAGCTGCGATAGGCTTGATATAGGGTATCGACATCGCAAGGCTCATCCAGAACGCCGGTGTGATTGAGATCGCCGCCCGACCAAAGCATGGCGAAACGTTCCCAGCCTTCTAAACTCAGCGCGATCAAATCTTGCTTGGCGAGTGTCATCGGCGGTTTGCTGTTCGGGCTAAAGTCTGACAAGTCCAACTTCAACAAATGTTCATGCAAGGCGGCCACGCCGCCCGCTTCGATTTCAGCGGCAATGCTGGCGTAATACTTGGCTTCCATTTTTTTGGGCGCATACACAACGCAATAGCGGCGGTCATCACGCTCTAAAACAATCGGCTTGGCTTCGTTGGATAAGAACACCACGTTAACGTGATTGGATTCGGTGTGGGCGGTGACGTGTTTTGGGTTAATCCGAATGGTGCGGCAAGTAACAAAGTTTTTGAGGCGGTTTTTAATGTGGTGCATTTCTTGTTGCGCCACGACCTCGTCGGCAATTAAAAACAGCTTTTTGCCTGCCCAATCGTTGTGATTGTCTTCGAGTGCGGCTTGGTCAACGGTGAGGCCGTATTCGCCATAGATGGATTGAATCGCGTCAAAGAATAAATTTTTACCCGTACCTTGAGGGCCGTGCAGCACCAAGGCGGTTTGCATTTTTGCACCAGGATTTTGAATTGGATAGGCGAGCCACTTCAATATCCAATTGTAGATTTCACCGCAGTTCGGTTCGCGACTGCACAAGTACCACAACAAATCGAGCAACTCATCACATGAGCCTGCTTTGGGTGTAGTCGGCCAACCACCCCATAAGTTGCAAACGATTTGGCTATTGGTTTCAGTCGGATCAAAGCCGACTTGATCCATCAGCACCATTTGACGGCGTTTGATATCGGCTTGCCATTCACGCACAAAATTTTTGTCAGCGCAGGCATCGCGCACGTCTGACAGCTTGACCAAGATGCGGTGATGGTGGTCGAAGCAAACGCTGTTGGCGGCGTAGATCAGTGCAAAGCGGTCAAACATTTCCTCGGTATCTGCTATCGCGAGCCGCTGTAAATCCCCGCCCCCCTCGGTAGGTCGAGCGCGCGGCTGCACCGCTGCGCTCTGCTGCAAACCCATTGCCGTGAGGTGGTCGGCGATCTGTGCTTCAACGACGCGCGGCCCTTCGAGTACGGCGAGGTCGTTAAAATCGGTGGGGCCTTTCTTATCCAGCGGGCGGTCTTCGGAAAAGTGGGGAATGACACCGGTG
>CAUPHX010000293.1:0-4242 GCA_963511125.1 uncultured Deefgea sp.
AAATACGGCCCAATCGTATAAATCACGCCAAGACGCAAAGTACCAGCGAGCGGATCTTTGCCCTGCT
Organism: uncultured Deefgea sp.; assembly: GCA_963511125.1. Lineage (GTDB taxonomy): Bacteria > Pseudomonadota > Gammaproteobacteria > Burkholderiales > Chitinibacteraceae > Deefgea. Next base: position 68 of record CAUPHX010000293.1, read on the forward strand.
CGGCTAATTGTTTCACCACCGAGACTTCTTCCAGTACGCGCTGCGCTTGCTCAACGATTAAAGTCCCCGTTGGCGTCACGGTGACATCCCCCGCTGCCCGCTCAAACAGTGCAACACCCAACTCTTCTTCTAATTTCTTGACCGCGACCGAGAGCGTTGGCTGCGACACAAAACAACTATTGGCAGCGCGGCCAAAATGACGTTCACGCGCGACGGCAACAATATAGCGTAATTCAGTGAGCGTCATTTACAGTCCTCGGCGGCGGATTTCCACCAAACGTGTCCGTGCCAACATCGACAAGGGCAACAAAAAGCCAATAAAGGCGACTAAAAGCCAAAATGGCATCGACATCCCAAACAGCGTGAAATCAGCAACCGAACAATCACCCACTGGGCGAATCACCGCAGCAACCCAGCCAGGCAATGCATTCAAATCAATTGGAAATGGTAAGCTCGATGCACAACTAATGCCGCCCTCTTTCGGACCATATTGCATCAGTAAATGCCACACCGTGATGCCCGCGCCCCACAAAGCAATCAACGCATAAGCCGATGAAAAAACCAATACGCCCCGACGCGTGCTTGGACGCCACACAGCCGCAACAAGACTGAGTAAGCCGAGGGCAATAACAATTAGGCGTTCATACACGCACAGAAGACATGGCATTAGCCATTGATAGAATTGATGGTAGAGGGCAAAACCCATCATGCCGACGCACACCAAAAACAACACAAAAAAACCGACCCGCCACCGCAATAAAGCCATGCCTGAACTCCGGCAAGATAGAAAAAAGCTATTCTACGCTGCTTGGCTTAGAATTTGCAGTCAAAAATAAGCACAACTCAGCCTCTTTGGCCATGGCATCTCGATAGCCCAAACGAATCAACTCACGTAAATACCCGCCACTAAACAATAAATAGCTCGCCAATACCGAACCTTGCCGCCGAAACGCGCCCAAGCCGCCCAATAAAAATCGCATGCCGAGAGAAAAATCACGACTAAAACCCAAAGTCAGCCGCTCTAAAGGCTGCGATGGCGAAATCGTCAACACCTCAATTGGGCGCAACTCTAGCCCCGACTGCAGCCGAATCGATTCTGGAATATGCGCTAACGTTCGATTAATCCGCGTCATTCGTTCCAAATCGGTATCTAAACTATCAAGGAAAATACTATTCATCAATTGACCCGTTACTTGCGCCAAGGTCGGGTAAGCCAAACTGCGCTGCCGCGCTGGACCGTCATCAGACTGAGGCGCAACCCCGATCACTAAAACACGTTGAGCGCCCAAATGGATGGCGGGGCTTAAGGGGGCAATTTGCCGTACCGAACCGTCACCAAAATACTCGCGGTGAATATGCTCAGCGGGAAAAATCAAGGGTATTGCACTAGAGGCCATTAGATGTGCGATATTCAACTCGGTACGTACCCCAATCCGCTTTGCCCTTGCCCAGTCCTCTAGCTCATCGGCAGCCTGAAAAAATGAAACCGATTGGCCACTGGTATACCCTAAAGCCGAAATCGACACGGCGCGCAGTGCGCCATTGTTAATGTTTTGCTGAATTTTCCCAAAGTCCATCCGTGCAGTTAAAAATGCACGCAATGGCTCATTATCCAAAAAAGCGCGTGGATTATATTTGCCCAAACCGCCCAGAAGCAAAGCACTCAGCCAATGCCCTGCCGCCCCTGCCAACCAAGGCAAACTCCCTCGATAGATATTTTCAGGATTTAGTTCTTGCCACATCCGTGCGAGCAGAAACACGGTTTTACGAAACTCGCCCGCGCCTGCTGCCATGGCGGCAGCATTAATCGCACCAGCAGACGTGCCACAAATAATTGGAAACGGATTAACCGCGTGTTGCGGCAATAAATGGGCTATAGCCAGCAACACACCCACTTGATACGCGGCGCGCGCACCACCACCAGACAGAATCAGCGCCGTATCGGGCGCAATAGACAGTGCATGTTTCATCGCAAAGACCTCCTGCAACGAGCAGCTTGGCGCCACCGCACGCAGCACCTTACTTCACGTTAGACTGCGTTTTACGTTCTGCCCATCATGCAGCGCAGCAATCTATAGTGAACATCCAAAGCCGACACCTCGAATCAACCTGTATTCAGTATTACCGAAGCAATCGACAGAATGATGAAATCAATCAAGTTCATACCGCAGCGCAAGCGAGTAATTAAGCAGGAATTAATACAATGCAATAGGCGTGTCATCACTGTTTCGGTATAATGCTTTTTTGGCGAAAAGGATTCTCTTCATGCGTATTGTGCAAAAAGCCCTGACGTTCGACGACGTTCTACTGGTACCCGCTCATTCTAATGTGATGCCGCGCGATGTTTCGCTGGCCACTCAGTTCACGCGCAATATCCGCTTGAACCTGCCCCTCGTTTCCGCTGCGATGGATACTGTAACTGAAGCCCCACTGGCAATCGCCATGGCGCAAGAAGGCGGCATCGGTATTCTGCATAAAAACATGACGCCAGCGCGTCAAGCCCAAGAAGTGGCAAAGGTAAAACGTTACGAATCAGGGATTGTTAAAGACCCGATCACCGTTTCACCCGAGATGCTGGTGCGCGACGTGCTCATTTTGACACGCCAACACAAAATTTCTGGCTTACCGGTGATCGACAAAGGTCAACTGGTCGGCATCGTGACCAACCGTGACATCCGTTTTGAAACTCGCCTTGATGTGCCAGTCGCCGCCATCATGACGCCGAAAGACAAACTGGTAACGGTAAAAGAAGGCACGAGCATCGACGATGCCCGCGCGCTGATGCACGAACACCGCCTAGAGCGCGTTTTGGTCGTCAACGATCAATTTCAGCTCAAAGGCCTGATCACTGTTAAAGACATTATCAAAACCAGCGAACATCCACTCGCCGCCAAAGACGAACAAGGCCGCTTGCGCGTTGGCGCTGCAGTTGGCGTTGGCGCTGGTACCGACGAGCGCGTGCAATTGCTGGTTGAAGCTGGCGTTGACGTGATTGTCGTTGATACCGCCCACGGCCACAGCCAAGGCGTATTGGATCGTGTGAAATGGGTGAAAACCAACTTCCCACAAGTACAAGTCATCGGTGGCAACATCGCCACTGCCGCAGCCGCTTTAGCCTTGGTTGAAGCTGGCGCGGATGCGGTTAAAGTCGGTATCGGTCCTGGCTCAATTTGCACCACACGTATCGTCGCCGGTGTTGGCGTGCCGCAAATCACCGCAGTCGCTAATGTCGCTGAAGCGCTCGCTGGCACGGGCGTGCCATTAATCGCTGACGGTGGTATTCGCTTCTCGGGCGACATCGCTAAAGCGATCGCCGCTGGCGCGCACATGGTGATGCTCGGTGGTTTGTTCGGCGGAACCGAAGAAGCGCCGGGTGAGGTAGAACTCTACCAAGGCCGCTCATACAAGAGCTACCGTGGCATGGGTTCACTCGGCGCAATGTCTGGTGCGAACGGCTCGTCTGATCGTTACTTCCAAGACAAAACCGCTGATGCTGATAAATTGGTACCAGAAGGAATCGAAGGCCGCGTTCCGTACAAAGGCCCATTGTCTGCCGTGATCCATCAATTGGTCGGCGGTTTGCGCTCATCAATGGGTTACTTAGGTTGCGCAACGATTGATGATGTTCACGCGAAAGCGGAGTTTGTACAAATTACTGCAGCTGGTATCCGTGAATCGCATGTGCATGATGTGCAAATCACCAAAGAAGCCCCGAACTATCATCAAGATTAATCTTGTTGAGTTTGGATAAAAAAAACCGCTGCGAGTCAGCGGTTTTTTTGGGCTTGAATTCATAGATTACATTGGGTATATGGCTGTAGCCTTTATTGATAAATTAATAGATGGCAATACCTATGCAAAAATTCCAGGGCGTTAGAGTTGCGCGAATTGTGCCGAATGAGCAGCAAGCAAGGTGGCAACGGCGTGATTCGCGTAGTTTTCCGCACGCTACGCAGAACACGGAACGCTGCACAATTTGTTTTCAAAGTGACCGCCCGTCAGTGAACCACTGAAAATAAGATATTGACTGGTAAATATAACTACCGAGTAGTATCTTTATTTTACTGACTGGTATAAGATGATTTTGCGCTAGGGAATTAAGTAGGTCAGATCATTAAAGCTTATATTTTTCAGACCTAAGCTATTGATTTGATTAGTTATCAACAGGCGCATGC
>CAUPHX010000294.1:0-4241 GCA_963511125.1 uncultured Deefgea sp.
GGTCTTAAAGTTACCATGATGAAGCTCGATCCTTATATTAATGTGGATCCAGGCACCATGAGTCCAATGCAACATGGCGAGGTTTTTGTTACCGAAGACGGTGCAGAAACTGACCTTGATTTGGGCCATTACGAGCGTTTCATTACCGCTAAAATGAAGAAGTGTAATAACTTCACAACCGGCCAAATCTACGATTCTGTTATCAAGAAAGAGCGTCGTGGTGAATATCTAGGTAAAACGGTGCAAGTTATTCCACATATTACCGATGAGATTCGTCACTTCATCAGTCTTGGCGGTGGTGATGCAGATATCGCCGTCATTGAGGTTGGTGGTACGGTCGGTGATATTGAATCGCTGCCTTTCTTGGAAGCAATTCGTCAGATGGGCGTGTTGTTAGGTCGTGAAAGAACCTGCTTTGTGCATTTGTCGTATGTTCCTTACATTGCCGCTGCGGGCGAAATCAAAACCAAGCCAACTCAGCACAGCGTGAAAGAACTACGCCAAATCGGCATTATGCCGGATGTGCTGATTTGCCGTGGCGACCGTGTTGTTCCTGATGAAGAGCGCAGAAAAATCGCTTTGTTTACCAATGTGGCTGAACAAGCGGTAATTTCTTGTCCTGATCTGGATTCGATTTACAAAATCCCTCGAATCTTGTCCGAGCAAGGTATCGACGACATCATCTGTAAGCAGTTTGCGCTTGATCTTCCACCAGCCGACTTGTCGGTGTGGGATAAAATCGTTGAGGCTTCGGCTAATCCAGAGCAAACCGTTAACGTGGCAATGGTCGGTAAGTACGTTGATCTGACTGAATCATATAAGTCATTGATCGAAGCGCTTCGCCATGCCGGTATCCATACGCGTTCAGAAGTAAAAATTCACTTTGTTGATTCTGAGTCATTAGAAACCGAAGGTGCTGAATGTTTGCGTCAAATGGATGCAATTTTAGTGCCGGGTGGATTCGGTAAGCGTGGCGTAGAGGGCAAAATTGTTGCCGTTCGCTTTGCGCGTGAAAACAACATCCCTTATATGGGTATTTGTTTGGGCATGCAAATCGCTCTGATTGAATATGCGCGCGATAAAGCCGGTATGGTAGGCGCGAACTCGACTGAATTTGATTTGGACACCGAATATCCAGTTGTCGCATTGATTGAAGAATGGGTCAATCACGACGGCAAGATCGAAACGCGTGATGAAAACTCAGATTTGGGTGGCACGATGCGTCTTGGTGCTCAAGAATGTCGCCTAGAGGCTGGCTCTTTGGCTGCGACTATCTATGGTGGCGAATCGGCGACCGAGCGTCACCGTCATCGCTATGAAGTGAATAATTACTACTTAGATCGTTTGCAGTCCGCTGGCTTGAAAATTAGTGGAAAATCCAAGGGTGCCGAGCAATTGGTTGAAACGATTGAGCTGCCGGAACATCGCTGGTTCTTTGCGTGTCAATTTCACCCTGAATTTACATCGACGCCACGCGATGGCCATCCATTGTTTATTTCTTATATTCAAGCAGCAAGTGCTTATGCTAAAGAAAATGGCCGAGATGGTCTGAGCTGCTAATTTAGTGGGTATGGGCTTCTAGCTCATACCTATTAATGGCTGCATTCATATACGTACTAGGAGGTTTGTGTGAAGTTATGTGGTTTTGATGTGGGTATTGATCAGCCGTTTTTCCTCATTGCTGGCCCATGCGTAATTGAAAGTGAGCAGCTAGCCATTGATACGGCTGGTTTTCTAAAAGAAATAACGACAGAACTGAATATCCCTTTTATCTATAAATCGAGTTTTGATAAGGCCAACCGCTCTTCTGGTAAATCATTTCGTGGTTTAGGCATTGATAAAGGACTCAAAATTCTGGATGAAGTTCGTCGTCAGCTCGGGGTTTCCATTCTGACCGATATTCATACCGAGGCTGAAGCCGCTATCGCCGCCCAGGTCGTTGATGTATTACAAACCCCTGCTTTTTTAGCGCGCCAAACCGACTTTATTCATGCGGTTTGTGCCACAGGCAAACCCGTCAATATCAAAAAGGGGCAGTTTATGGCGCCTTGGGATATGAAAAATGTGGTTGAGAAAGCCAAAGAAGCCAATGGCGGTATCGACAATATTATGGTCTGTGATCGCGGGACTTCTTTTGGTTACAATACGCTTGTGAGCGATATGCGTGGCTTAGCCATCATGCGTGAAACAAATTGCCCCGTGGTGTTTGATGCAACTCATTCGGTGCAACAGCCCGGCGGCTTGGGTGACAAGTCAGGTGGGCAGCGCGAATTTGTGCCTGTTCTAGCGCGAGCAGCAATTGCTTCAGGTGTGGCGGGGGTCTTTATGGAAACGCATCCGAATCCATCCGAGGCAATGTCTGATGGCCCTAATCTGATGCCAATTGCGCGAATGAAGGAATTGCTGACCGTCCTCAAAGACATCGACCGTGCAGTTAAGGCACACTCGTTTATTGAGCATTCATTGTAATAAATATCGTGTAATTTTGAGTACAAAGCACTTTGGCAATGAGATTGGTATTTTGCTAAATGCTTTTTGAATCATTGTTTAATTTTATCGCAGTACGTAATTCAACCGTTTTAAGGGGTATAGAACCGATGAGCGCAATCGTTGAAGTGATCGCACGTGAAATCTTAGATTCACGTGGCAATCCAACTGTAGAAGCAGATGTACTTTTAGAGTCAGGTGTAATGGGTCGTGCTGCTGTGCCGTCTGGCGCATCAACGGGTGAACGCGAAGCACTTGAGTTGCGTGATGGCGACAAAGCTCGCTATTTAGGCAAAGGCGTTTTGAAAGCCGTAGAAAACATCAATACCGAAATTTGCGAAGCCATCATTGGCCTTGATGCTGCGGATCAAACGTTTATCGATCAAACCATGTTGGATTTAGATGGTACTGAAGATAAATCAAAATTGGGTGCAAACGCTATTTTGGCCGTTTCAATGGCGGTTGCGAAAGCTGCTGCTGAAGAAGCTGGTTTACCATTGTATCGTTACATCGGTGGTTCAGGCCCGATGGCACTGCCAGTACCAATGATGAACGTGATCAACGGTGGCGAGCACGCTTCAAACAGCTTGGATTTCCAAGAGTTGATGATCGTTCCAGTTGGCGCGCCAACGTTCCGTGAAGCATTGCGTTACGGCGCTGAAGTGTTCCACAACTTGAAAAAAATCATGCACGATAAAGGCATGCCAACTCAAGTGGGTGACGAAGGTGGTTTCGCGCCTGACGTTTCAGGTCCAGAAGAAGCACTTGATTTGATTATGGCTGCAATTGAAAAAGCCGGTTACAAAGCGGGCACAGATTTCCGTATCGCTCTGGATTGCGCTGCGTCAGAATTCTTTGATAAAGCGACTGGCAACTATGTATTCAAAAAATCAGGTGGCCGTGTTTTCAATTCAGTTGAAATGGTTGATTACCTAGAAAGCCTGGTTAACAAATACCCAATCATTTCGATTGAAGATGGTATGGGCGAGCGCGATTGGGACGGCTGGAAAGTCTTGACGGATCGCCTAGGTAAACGTGTACAAATCGTTGGTGATGACTTGTTTGTGACTAACACCAAAATCTTGGCTGAAGGTATCAAAAAAGGTATTTGCAACTCAATCTTGATCAAAGTAAATCAAATCGGTTCTTTGACTGAGACTCTGGCTGCGGTTGAATTGGCAAAACGCAGTGGCTACACGTCGGTAATGAGCCACCGTTCAGGCGAGACAGAAGACAGCACAATTGCTGACTTGGCTGTTGCAACCAACTGCATGCAAATCAAAACAGGTTCATTGAGCCGTTCTGATCGTATTGCTAAATACAACCAAATCTTGCGTATTGAAGAAGAATTGGGTGATGCAGCGGTTTACCCAGGTATCGGTGCGTTTTATCAATTGAAAGGCTAATGTTGTTTTCTATGTTGCAGCGATTGCCTTGCATGCAACCTAGTTAACGTCTGTAGTAAGATATAAAACCGGGGCTTGCTCCGGTTTTATTTTATTTGTATGGAGTGGTATGCGAATACTTGCGATTTTTTTTGCCATTGTGATTGTCGCTTTGCAATGGCCCTTGTGGGTAGGCAAGGGAAGCTGGCTGCGTGTTTGGCAGCTTGACACACAGTTGAGCGAGCACCGCAGTACGAATGCGCAACTAAAAGAACGCAATGATGCACTTGAAGCTGAAGTCCGCGATTTAAAAACAGGAACTGATGCGATTGAAGAGCGTGCAAGAAAAGAATTGGGCATGATACGTCA
>CAUPHX010000295.1:0-4222 GCA_963511125.1 uncultured Deefgea sp.
AAAACCTGAAAACGCCTCTAAAAGCATTGCAAGAACCAGCACGCTTAAGCTGAGATTAGTTTTGTTAGTATGATACATTACCTCACCCACCAAGTAGAGAGCATCCAATCCCCTGCCTGATAATACAGCGGCATCGTTTTTGGCATTTCAAATCGGTCGCGCCATGCGACGCGGTGATTGGCGCTGTACCAGTGTGGGATGATGTAATGTCCGGCCAGCAAAGCGCGATCCAGCGCGTGGACGGCGGTGATTTGTTGTTGGCGATTTTTGGCTTTCAGGACATGCGTAATCAGCGCGTCGATCGCGGGATCTTTTAGTCCGAGCACATTGCTACTGCCCTTGGTATCGGCGGCTTTGCTGCCGTAATAGTCGAGTAACTCTTGCCCCGGGCTTTGCGTATCGGGAAAGCGCAACACGATCATGTCGAAATCAAACGCCTCCAAACGCCGCTGATACAGCGCAAAATCAATATCGCGTTGCTTGACCGTCATGCCGAGTTTGGCAAGGTTACGGGCCAGCGGCGGAAACACGCGTGCCATCGCACCGCCATCATCGAGAATTTCAAACTCGAATGGCACGCCCTGTTGATTACGCAGCGCGCCGTCACGATATGCCCAACCCGCTTGCTTGAGCAGTTCGCGCGCTTGCCGCAAATTATCGCGCAATGAATGCGGTGAATGGGTCGTAGGTGGCGCTGGCAGCTCGCCAAATACCGTTGCCGGCAATTGTTTTTCTAGCGGTTTGAGTAAAACCAATTCTTCATCAGATGGTTTGCCAGTCGCAGCGAGTTCGCCATTGGCGTAAAAACTATTGAGTCGTTGATATTGGCTGTAAAACAACTGCCGATTCAGCCATTCAAAATCGAGCGCCAGCCCCAAGGCTTGCCGCACACGTTTGTCGGCAAACAGTGGACGGCGTAAGTTCATCACGTAGCCTTGCATGCCGCTGCTATTGTGGTGGCGCAATTCTCGCTTGATGATCTCGCCACTACGAAATTTTGGCCCTTGATATTGCCGCGCCCAGTTGCGTGCACTGTATTCAGAAATGAAATCAAATTCACCCGCTTTGAACGCTTCAAGCTTGGCGGTATCGTCTTGATAATAACGGTAAGTGATGCGGTCGAAATTATATTGCCCGCTGCGCGTTGGATGATTTTTTGCCCAATAGTCATCGCGGCGCTGATAGCTGATTTGCCGACCGAGTTGGTAATCGCTAATTTGGTACGGCCCCGAGGTAATCGGCGTTTGTAAGGCAATTTTATCCAGTGTTAATCCGCCGCCCCACAACTGAGAAAACACGGGCAGCGTACCGACGATTTGCGGCAATTCACGATTGGGCGTTTTGAAACGATAACGAATGGTTTTAGCATTAATCACATCCACGCCAACCACATCGCCCAATTGTGAGGCAAATTGCGGCGAAGCCAATTTGCTATTGAGCGTGGTAAAACTGTGTTTCACGTCCAAGGCAGTGACCGGATCGCCATTATTGAATTTAGCCTTCGGGTTCAGTGTAAACGTGACCGACAAACCATCAGCGGCCACCGCAATATCACTGGCAAGCAAGCCGTACATCGTTGCGGTTTCGTCTAGACTCATGACGCCCAGCGACTCAAACATCAACACCCCCAGCCCAGCCGCCGATGTGCCTTTGATGATAAATGGATTGAAGGAATCGAAACTGGTGCGCCGATCTGGATTAGGCAATAGGATTGCACCGCCTTTTTTGGCTTGCGGATTGGCATAGCTAAAGGCGGTAAAATCGGCAGGATATTTAGGCGCGCCACCCAAAGCAATCGCATGCTCTGCAAAGACGGGTGACAACATGCCCCAGCACAAAATAAAAAGTATCATTTTCATGTCGCTATGATATGCCAGCCACGCCTAAACGGCAGCAAACACGGTGTGTTTGGCGTGTTAGAATCACAGTTCTTCCTCATCAATGATGTAGATTGATGAGAACGCAAGCCCGCCAGCGGGATTAAGATACTCAGAGTTAGCGCCCATGCCCTATTTAGCGATTGAAACCTCCAGCGAATACCTGTCTTTTGCCATCGATACCCCCAACGGCATCGTGTCACGAGAATGGTTAGCGGGGCAAAAACAAAGCGAAATCACGCTACCGTATTTGCAAGTGTTTCTCGATGAATTAGGCCTAACCATGAGCGACATCAAAGGGATCGCCTACCCGAATGGCCCCGGTTCCTTCACGGGACTACGGATTGCTTGCGGTATCGCCCAAGGTTTAGCCTTTGCGCGTAGTATTCCAGTAGTGGGTATCTCAACACTTGCGGCAATCGCAGAGGCGTCTGGGGCAATACGTGCGGTTAGCTGTATTGATGCACGGATGAATCAAGTGTATTTCGCCAGCTTTGAAAAAATCAATGGCGACTGGCAAGAAGTGATCCCTGCGCTGGTTTGCAATCCAGAAGATGTACCACAGCCAGCAGGCAAGGATTGGCTTGGCGTTGGCAATGGGTTTAGCGCCTATGCTGATACATTAGCCGCACGCATTGGCGAACACCTCTGTGAAATCAAAACGGAGCTATACCCACATGCAGCTCAAATTTTAGCCTTGGCCTTGCCGCAATTCACCGCAGGGCAAGGCAAACCGGCACATGAAGCTGAGCTGGTCTATTTACGGGATAAAGTTGCTCTTAAAACGCACGAACGAGTCCAAAAATAATGCTCAAACCGCTGACTACCCATGATTTATCCGATCTGATCGAGCTGGATGAGGCCACCAATCCACACCCGTGGACGGGCAAGCAGTGGGTGGATTCACTCGAAAACCATACTTGCTATGGCTGGTGGCAGGATGAGTCTCTATTGGGTTTTGCGGTGTGCATGATTACGCTGGATGAAGCAGAATTACTCCTCATTGCCATTGCGCCCGAATTTCAGCGGCAAAAACTCGGTAGCCAACTCATTCACTCTATTTTGCAAGAGTTAAGCGCTCAAGCCGTACAAAAATTATTTCTCGAAGTTCGAGAATCCAATGAAGCAGCTTGTGGCTTTTATATCCGTCATTCGTTTGAGCAAGCAGGCCGCCGTAAAGGGTATTACCCTACAAGCCAAGGCAGAGAAGATGCTTTACTCTATACCCACGCCGTAATGGTATCAGCATGAATCGCCGCGCTTTAATTCTTGAAGAACTCGGTTTAAGTCCACAATGGGTGCGGCACGAAGTATTGGCCGCCATCGCAGCGGAAGAAGCAAGCCCTGCTATCGTCATAGGAAACAACAACACGACCAGCACAGTCAGCAATGATCCGCATTTCAGCCCGATCGCCAATGCGGTACATCAGCGTATCGAAGAACAAATTCAACACTCCGAGCAAAAAAGCACATCCAGCAAAGCGGCGGCCGCGCATCAGTTGCTCAAAAAGAACAAAACCAATTCGGGCACTGAAAAAGTGCAAAGTTCAGAAGAGTTCAGCAGTCAAGATGCTCGCGGCGAGCGAATTGAGCAAATGAGCTGGGAAGAATTACGTGTCGAAATCGCGAGTTGCACCGCCTGTTCACGCAGCCAACAACGCGAACAAGCCGTATTCGGCACCGGACAGCAGGATGCGAAATTGCTGATCGTCAGCGACGCGCCCACCAAAGCCGAAGAGCAGGCCAATCTAGCCATCGTTGGCCCAGCGCAACGCATGTTAAGCCAAATGCTAATTAGCCTCGGCGAGCAACCATCGACCTTCATTACTAATGCGGTAAAATGCAGCAGCTCACGCAATCCAACATCGCAAGAACTCAGTGCATGCAGGCCTTTATTACAGCGCCAAATAGCACTGGCACAGCCCAAAGCTATTTTTGCTGCAGGCCAATTTGCTGCAGAAGCCACACTCAACACCACTGCACCGATTCGAGAATTACGCAGTGCCGCCCAAGAATGCCAAGCTATCCCGGCTATTGTTAGCTATCACCCAAGTTATCTGCAACGCAACCTGCACGATAAAGCCAAAACTTGGCAGGATTTACTGCGCCTTAAAACTGAACTCAGTCGTTAACCTCTGCATGTATTGCCATGTAGACATTGATGCTTAGTATGCCTCCGGCGGCACCACGTTGAATAGCCCCACCTCTCCTTGAGATGATCGTGTCCACGATAAACTTAGGTGGACACATGGACGCTTTACTCCCTCTTCAAGCGACGACTCACAGGCGTCGTCGCAAACACAGCATTCAGTTCAAGGCCGCCGTACTTGCTGCGTGTCAGCAAC
>CAUPHX010000296.1:0-4216 GCA_963511125.1 uncultured Deefgea sp.
CCAAGCCAGCCACCAAAGCGGCCGCAGCGGGACTGGGTAGCCCTTGGAAAAAGCGCTTATCGATGACTTCGATATTGGTGTTAAAACGTGCTAAGCGCAGTGCTGCGCCAGCGCAGTAGATAAACGCTACTGCCCAGCCTAGCTTGCCAAAGCCCGATAATCCCCATGAATACATAATCAACGCGGGGGCAACGCCAAACGACACCATATCGGACAAACTATCAAACTGCGCCCCGAATTCGGATTGCGTGTGCGTCATCCGAGCGACGCGGCCGTCGAGTCCGTCTAAGATCATCGCGGCAAAAATCGCCAACGCGGCCTGTTCGAATTTACCATTCATCGCTTGCACGATGGCATAAAAGCCGGAAAAAAGAGCGGCCAGCGTAAATAAATTGGGGAGTAGATAAATACTTTGTCGGCGCAGCGTCTGTGCGCGGTTCAGTGATGGTTTCGTGTACGGCGATTGCGGCATGAAAACCTCTATATATCCTTGCGTGTGAGTCGACATTGTAACTGAGGCACCGTCGCATCGGTAGCGCATCGCCGGATACGCTATAATTCGCGCTCTTTTTAGATTTTGGGGACTTGCGTGTCCGATCGTCTTTTTGTGATGTTGCAATATGTCATTCCAAAGTTGCTGTTGACGCAACTGATGGGCTTTTTGGCCGGTTTACGCGCAGGAAAGCTGACGACCGCAGTGATTCGGGGTTTTGTTGCCAAGTATCAAGTGAATATGGCTGAAGCCGCCAATCCGGATATTGCGGCCTACCCCACGTTTAATGAATTTTTTACGCGCCCGCTCAAAGCGGACGCCCGCCCTCTCGCCAATTCCGAATTGATCTGTACCGTTGATGGCGCGATTAGCCAGTTTGGGCCGATTGAAAAAGACCAAATTTATCAGGCCAAAGGCAAATATTTCACGACCAAAGCCTTGCTCGGTGGTGATGGCGAATTAGCTAAAAAGTTCGAAAATGGCCTGTTTGCAACGATTTATCTGAGTCCCAAAGACTACCACCGCATCCACATGCCATGCCGTGGTCGCTTGCTGGAAATGACCTACGTGCCGGGCGAATTGTTTTCGGTGAATCCAGCTACCGCACGTGGTGTCGATGCGCTGTTCGCACGCAATGAGCGCGTGGTGTGTGTGTTTGAAGGTGATAACGGACAGCTGTTCGTGCAAGTGCTGGTTGGCGCAACGATCGTCGGCAGCATGGCCACCCCATGGCACGGCGTTATCAATCCACCGCGCAGCAAGTCTGTGTGGACGAAAGATTATCGCGACCAACAAATCATCTTGGAGCAGGGCGCCGAAATGGGGCGCTTCTTACTCGGCTCAACCGTGGTGCTGTTATTTCCAGAAGGCGATTTGGAATTTAATGCGGATTGGAAAGCGGGGCGTAGCGTTCGGCTTGGCGAGGTGATGGCGGATTGAGTGTGGGTATTTGGATGTAGCTATTTATGAATATGATCTACATCTATATACCCATGCATTATGTTTTTAGTTGAGAAGTAGGGCGGTGGGGTTTAAATGAATGCAATCCGAGTTTTGGGCCACATTACGATTCCTGAGGCACTAAAGCAAAACCTCGCCGAAATTCAGCAAACGCGCAGCTCAGCGTTTGCGGCCAAAGGCGTCATCGAAGTGCACTACTATCCGCAAGGCAATCCAAACTTGCCTGTGGGTGATGCTTGGCAACTCGACGCAGAAAAAACCGCATTTGGTTTAGCACTGCTCCAGCGCCTCGGCCTATCGCCCGACTATATGCACGACGCCGCCTTGATGGGCTACGCCCAGCTCGATCCGCATACCGATATTGGCTTTCTGGTGCACGACGAGCCGGTTGCCTTTTTGCATGTGGTGCTCAGCGGTAGTGGTACTTTGCTGATGCCTAGCCTAACCGATCCCGCCCAGCAAACTACGCGTCTTACCGAGGGCATGGTTTTCATCCTTAATCCAGAAACCGAGCATGCTTTTGGTGATTGCCCTGATATTCTATTTTCTCTGTCGATGGTCGTGCCACGCTCTAAAATGGCGGATTTGGTGTTGATTTGATGCGGAAATTTGCCGTGCGTTGGGAGTGTAAAATCCACAGGGATTTGCGTACCAAATGCGATGAAATGAACGTCGAGATACTGGATCCGTATCGAATCCGCGTGCAAAAATCAAAATGTGCACACCCTACTAACTGGTAGATTATCGTTGGGTGTGAAAATCAACAGTCGGAACGATTAGCGTAGCGTAATCGTTAGCAAGCACTCCACCGATTACGCTGGGCGAATCGTAGTTACGATACTAACAACTCAAAGGCTAAAAATGAAAATCGCGATAGCATCTGACCATGCTGGTTATGAACTAAAAGAAGCGTTAAAGACTTTTTTCAAACATATCGATTGGCTTGACCTCGGGACACATACCGAAGTTTCAGTAAATTATTCAGACTATGGGTTCGCAATGGGCGAAGCCATAAGGGATGGTCGAGCTGAGAAAGGCGTTGTTATTTGTGGCTCAGGCATCGGTATTTCAATTGCCGTAAATCGATATCCATCTGTGAGAGCTGCCTTGTGTACCAACACGACTATGGCGCGTTTAAGCCGATTACACAATGATGCTAATGTATTGGCTCTTGGTAGCAGAATAATAGGGTTCGAGGTGGCGCAAGAGTGCGTCGATACTTTTCTGAATACAGCCTTTGAGGGCGGACGACATCAGCAACGTATTGACATGCTGAATACGAATGTTGCTTTGATCTCATAATTTGTAGAGTGATTGCGTAGATGGGGGGGGCCTAAGCAATACGCGACAGTGCAAATTGAGTATCAAAAAAAAATCCCAGCCGATGAAATCAAGGCTGGGATTTTTGTTTCATATTCGCCGTGAGATGGGTATCGCTTCGCTCCACCCATCCTACATTGAAATTAGTTTTTGGTTTGATCTACAATTTTGTTCGCTTGAATCCAAGGCATCATCGCGCGCAATTTGTTACCTACTACTTCAATGCCGTGCGCTGCGTTGTTGCGGCGTGCTGCAGTCATTGATGCGTAGTTCGTTTGGCCTTCCAAAATGAATTGTTTCGCGTATTCGCCAGACTGAATGTTTTTCAGTGCTTGACGCATTGCTTTGCGAGATTCTTCATTGATAACTTGTGGGCCAGTTACGTATTCGCCGTATTCTGCGTTGTTAGAAATTGAGTAGTTCATGTTCGCGATACCGCCTTCGAACATCAAATCAACGATCAATTTCAATTCGTGCAAGCACTCAAAGTAAGCCATTTCTGGTTCGTAACCGGCTTCAACCAAAGTTTCGAAGCCCATTTTCACCAATTCAACTGCGCCACCGCACAATACCGCTTGTTCGCCGAACAAGTCAGTTTCAGTTTCGTCTTTGAATGAAGTTTCGATGATACCAGTGCGGCCGCCGCCCACGCCTGAAGCGTAAGACATTGCGATTTCAAGCGCTTTGCCGGAAGCATTTTGGTAAACAGCGATCAAATCAGGAACGCCGCCGCCGCGTACGAATTCTGAACGTACCGTGTGGCCTGGTGCTTTTGGCGCGATCATGATGACGTCGAGGTCTTTACGTGGCACAACTTGGTTGTAATGAATCGCGAAGCCGTGAGCGAAAGCGAGTGTTGCGCCTTGCTTGATGTTTGGTTCGATTTCGTCTTTGTACAATGCAGATTGGAACTCATCCGGAGTCAAAATCATAACAACGTCAGCGCCAGCAACTGCAGTTGCAACGTCAGTTACTTTCAAGCCGTGTGCTTGCGCTTTAGCAACAGTGGCAGAGCCAGTGCGCAAACCAACAGTTACATCAACGCCAGAATCTTGCAAGTTGCAAGCGTGTGCGTGGCCTTGTGAGCCGTAACCGATGATGGCTACTTTTTTAGATTTGATGATGTTTAAGTCGCAATCTTTATCGTAAGAAACTTTCATTTGTAAAACTCCAGTGAGGGGTGAGGGGTGAGGAGTGAGGTGGTTACCTGTCAATCCACACAGCTATTACTTAATTAATACAATTTATACAGAGGTAAGTGGCGCTTAGGTGTTGGTTGTTACCCCTTACACCTCACGCCTCTCACCTCACAGTTTTAAGATTCGTTCGCCACGCCCAATGCCAGAGGCGCCGGTGCGGACAGTTTCTAAAATCGCCGATTGATCGAGCGCGCTGATGAAAGCGCTGAGCTTTTCACCGGTGCCAGTCAGTTCAATCGTGTAG
>CAUPHX010000297.1:0-4179 GCA_963511125.1 uncultured Deefgea sp.
AGAATAACGATGGCGCTTAGCACTTTAAAAGCAGCGAGCGCCCGTCAGCGTAGTGAGGCCGGAACGGAGGAACCGGAATGTACGATGAGTACATGAGGATTTCGAGTACCGCCCGCGCTACGATCACGGGATGCGCAGCGCTTTTAAACGGCTGACCAAGCTTTTCCGAGTGGATTGAAGGTTGGTTTTTGACCGCCCCACAATTGCTCAAGATCGTAATAATCGCGGACGGCTGGCAACATCACGTGAACCACCAAGCTACCGGCATCGACCAAGACCCAATCACCGGTCTCTTCGCCTTCAGTACTCAGGATTTCGTAGCCTTTGGCTTTCAGTTCAACGGCAACGTTATTCGCCAAAGCACGAACTTGGCGGTTTGATTCGCCCGTTGCAACGATCATGCAATCAAACAAATCAGTCAGTGCTTTTGTATCTAAAACTTGGACTTCTTTCGCTTTAATATCTTCTAGCGCCAAAACGGCGATGTCACGCATTGCGTCGACGTATTCTGTCATTGTATTTCCTTCAAAAACGGTAAAGCCCACTCTGGCCAAGGAGACCGGACACGGGGGTGAGCGCTGAAACATCTTCCCCACGTGACAATAAATCACGCACTTGTGTCGACGATACAGGCAGCAGCGGGCTGGATAATAAACTGATTTTACCCTGAGACAGGGTTTCGGTGTTGGCAATTACGTACCGACGAGCAAATTCTTCTGCTAAATCAGGGCTTAAGCGCGCATTTTCAGCATCAATCTCAAACTCAGGACGCGCAGCGATCAATAAATGCCCCATATCTAGCAATTCACGCCAAGCATGCCACCTTGACAAATTAAGCCATGAATCAGCGCCAATCAACCAAACCAACAAACTCTGCGGATTTTCGGCTTGGATTTCACGCAAAGTATCAATGGTGTAGCAGTAGCCTTGACGGCGCACTTCCCTATCATCGGCGACCAAACCCACCTCGCCGACTAAGGCCGCCTCCACCCACGCCAAACGCTGTGCAGGTGAAACGGCCGAGACGGTACGATGTGGCGGCAAACCCGTCGGGATCAGCCGAACTTCGTCTAGTTGTAATTGATCACGCATACAACGCGCCAAGGCTAAGTGACCATAATGAATTGGGTCGAATGTGCCGCCGAAAATACCGATTTTTTGCATATCAGAATGGGACTAGCATTGCTTATGCTGCGCGACGACTTCATCCAAAATCAATCGCTGCACTCGTAAAGCAAACTCGGCATTCAGACCGGCGTCAGCAATCAATTTTGCTGTTTTTTCAAGCTGCTGCGCTTCGCGCGCCACGTCTTGTGCGGGAAGTTGAAATTTCTTTTTCAACTCCCCCACTTGCGCAGTGACTTTGAACCGCTCAGCCAGCACAGTAAACAGCTGTTGGTCGAGCGCATCGATTTGCTCGCGCAGCGCGAGTAATTCAGCGGGAGCACTCATCGCTTAAACCCGAATCTCGCCATCACCAAACACAATCCATTTCTCGCTAGTCAGCCCTTCCAGTCCCACTGGGCCACGCGCGTGGATTTTGTCGGTGGAGATGCCAATTTCAGCACCCAAGCCGTATTCAAAACCATCGGCAAAACGCGTTGAGGCGTTAATCATCACTGAAGCTGAATCGACTTCACGCAGGAATTGACGTGATTTCGTATAGTTTTCAGTGACGATCGCATCCGTATGGTGACTACCATAGGTGTTGATGTGATCCATCGCTTGATCCAAATCGCTCACGACGCGAATTGAGATAATTGGTGCAAGGTATTCGGTACGCCAATCTTCCTCAGTTGCCGCGATGGCATCTGGCAGGATGGCTTGCGTTGCTGGGCAACCGCGCATTTCAACGCCTTTTTCGCGGTAGATAGCGGCAATTTTCGGCAAGATCGTCGCTGCTATTTGCTCATTCACCAGCAGCGTTTCCATCGTATTACAAGGTGCATAACGATGTGTTTTGGCGTTGTCCGCAATGCGAATGGCTTTGACTGGATCAGCTTCGTTGTCGATATACACGTGGCAAATGCCGTCTAGATGCTTAATCACGGGCACGCGGGCGTCGCGGCTAATTCGTTCGATCAAGCCTTTGCCACCGCGTGGGATGATGACGTCGACAAATTCACTCATCGTAATCAACTCGCCGACCGCTGCGCGATCTGGCGTTTCGATAATTTGTACTGCACTGGCTGGCAAACCCGCAGTCGACAAGCCTTCTTTAACGCATTTCGCAATCGCTTGATTGCAATTAAACGCTTCACGGCCACCGCGCAGAATCGTTGCGTTGCCCGATTTAATACACAGGCCAGCGGCATCGGCGGTCACGTTTGGCCGCGCTTCATAAATAATGCCGATGACGCCCAGTGGCACGCGCATTTTGCCGACTTGAATCCCACTTGGGCGATATTTGAAATCGCCCATTTCGCCGACTGGATCTGGCAAAGCCACCATTTCACGCAGGCCTTGCGCCATCGTCGCAATGGTTTTGCTCGTTAATTGCAGACGGTCGAGCAAGGCAGGCTCCAAACCATCGGCACGCGCTTGCTCCATATCTTGCTGGTTTGCTGCCAGCAAAAGCACGGCATCGCGCTCGATGGCGTCGGCAATCGCATTGAGCGCGGTATTTTTTGCGCCGGTATTGGCTTTGGCCATTAGGCGACTGGCAGCGCGGGCATTGCGGCCCACGTCTTGCATGTATTGTTTGATATCCACTTGGCTTTCCTCTTCAGCGCCAGCATCACAATTGGCGCGACTGAATCGATTGATGGCTTTATTGTACCTGCAACACAGCGCGCTGTGTAAGGCGTACCGCTGAGCAGTTATCGCCATCAAAACAGAATAACGGGTATTTCAATGCAGACATTACTCAATAAAGGCTAGATGGCAATACATCAAGGTTTCGCAGGCAACTGCAATACGGTCACGCCCACATTATCGGCGACTTTACGATTAAACCAGTCCGGTGCCGAGCTTTGTACGCCAATCAGCAGCGGCCCTTTGGTTGTAGTAAGCCAAATCGGTGAGCCAGAATCGCCCGATAGCGTATCGCAGCGATGGTAGAGCGTGTTGTTTTGGCGAAATTGACTCAAAGTGCAGCCCAAATGCGCCGTCAAGATTGCATCGTGATCTTCAGCAAAGCCACCTTGATTGAGCAACATGTTGGCTAATTTAAATTCGACCTCAAGTTCGGCACGGCTCCCAGCAAACAGCGGCATGGGCTTCGGTGCAACGCCGTCGACCAACTTCAGTTTGAGCCAAGCGATATCGTGCTCGGCCGCTTGCGGCAAGATGTAAACGTCTTCGCCTTTGTATTGCAAACCCTGCTTAAACGCGGGATGAAATACTTGATCGACAATTTGATATTTCGCCTGATATTTCCCCTGATTAAAGCCGGCCATAAACCACAAGCCCGTATCCGCCCGCTTCGCTTCCATCATAAAGCAATGCGCCGCTGTAACTGCAAGGTCAGGCGCCACCAAGGTGGCCGTACAGGTGTAATCGTTTTTAGTGAGCAACTGACCAATCGCCGCAAAGGGTGATGGATAAGGCGCGGGAATCACCACACGATCATCCAGCCCAAAAAACAGCGCTTGATGCTGTGCTGTGATTTCCTCACTTTCGGACACGGCGATACTGGCCGCACTGATCATCGGGACGGGCTTCGCTACCACGGGGGTCGAGTGCTTGAATGCCAACGCGACTGCGCCGAGCAATACAGCAACACTCACGCCTAAGCCCAGCGAAACACCCAATCTTTCTTCAAATGTCATTCATCATCTCGATCGGCAGAATGCAAAAAAGGACGCCGAAGCGCCCCTTTTCAGTACTACTTGCGGCTAATTACTTAGCTGCAGCAGTAGAAGCTTTTACAGCAGATGCTGAAGAAGCTTTTTTAGATTGTGCTTTTTGAGCAGCAGAAGCTTTAGAAGCTACAGCAGATGCTTTTTTAGATTGCGCTTTTTGAGCAGCAGAAGCTTTAGAAGCTACCGCAGATGCTTTTTTAGATTGTGCTTTTTGCGCTGCAGAAGCTTTAGAAGCTACCGCAGATGCTTTTTTAGATTGTGCTTTTTGTACTGTAGAAGCTTTAGAAGCTACAGCAGATGCTTTTTTAGATTGTGCTTTTTGTACTGTAGAAGCTTTAGAAGCTACAGCAGATGCTTTTTTAGATTGTGCTTTTTG
>CAUPHX010000298.1:0-4170 GCA_963511125.1 uncultured Deefgea sp.
ACCCAATCATGCGCTTGCAACATTGTGGGTATTGGCACTGGGTGCAACGCTGGTTCTCGGATTTGACTTCGTATTGCGCACCGCACGTGGCTATATTCTGGATGTAGCATCCAAGCGCATCGACGTGACTTTATCGGCGCTGATTATGGAGCGTGTACTGGGCGTGCGGATGAGTGCTCGCCCCGCTTCGGTTGGCTCTTTTACTGCCAATTTGCGGGCCTTTGAATCGGTGCGTGATTTCATTGCCTCGGCATCCATCACCACCTTGGTTGACCTGCCCTTTGTACTGATTTTCTTCTTAGTTTTAATCTGGATTTCACCGTGGCTCGTCTTGCCTCCGCTGATCGGTGCCATTTTAATCATTATCTTTGCTTGGCTCACACAAGCCAAAATGAATCAATTAGTCGAGCTCACGCAACGTGCCGCAGCGCAACGCAACGCCACCCTTGTTGAAAGTATGGTCGGCCTTGAAACGATCAAAATCATGGGTGCCGAAAGCGAAATGCAGCGCCGCTGGGAGCGTGCAACACAGTTTTTGGCGCAAATCGGTGGCCGCCTCAAACTCATGTCGACCACCACCGTCAACTTCGCCCAAGCCATCACACAATTAGTCTCGGTAGTGATTGTGATTGTTGGGGTTTATTTGCTGATCGAAGGCCAGCTCAGCATGGGTGGCATTATCGCTGCCTCAATGCTGGCAGGTCGGGCAATGGCGCCGCTCGGGCAAGTCGCCGGTTTGTTGATGCAATACCAAAACGCCAAGACCTCACTCGGCGCAGTGGAATCGCATATGCAAATGCCAATTGAGCGCCCTGCCGATAGCAATTTCTTGCACCGTGAATCATTCCGTGGCGATATCGAATTTCGCAATGTGACTTTCAAATACGAAGGTCGCGATGATATTGCCCTCAATAACGTCAGCTTCAAAATGAAAGCGGGTGAAAAGCTAGCCATTATTGGCCGAATTGGTTCGGGCAAGTCAACAATTGAGAAACTCATTCTAGGGCTATATCACCCTACAGAAGGCTCTGTACTTGTCGATGGGATCGATACCCGTCAGATCGATCCTGCAGAACTGCGCCGTGCCGTTGGCTACGTCCCGCAAGACCCGCTGTTATTTTTTGGCACTTTACGCCAAAACATTGCGATGGGCGCGCCGTACGCCGAGGACAGCCACATCATCGCCGCCGCCGATCTAGCGGGAATTTCTGACTTTGTGAACGCACATCCACGTGGCTTTGAAATGCCGATTAGCGAGCGCGGTGAATCGCTTTCGGGTGGACAACGCCAAGCGATCTCCATCGCACGCGCCGCACTGAATGACCCGCCGATTTTCATGCTCGATGAACCGAGTAGCGCGATGGATCATCAAAGTGAAGAAGGCCTAAAAAAACGACTGCGCACTTATTTAACCGGCAAAACAATAATTCTCGTCACTCATCGCACCTCCTTACTTGAACTCGTCGATCGACTCATCGTCATCGATCAAGGCCAAGTTATGGCTGATGGACTAAAAGCACAAGTCGTCGAGGCCTTGCAACAAGGTCGAATTGGCAAAGCAGGCGGTGGAGCATGAACAACTGGCTAAAAAAAGGCTCGGACAGCCTACAAAACAAAAGTAATAAATGGTTTGATCGCTATCTTTTTGCTACCGAAAAACGTGATTTAGTTGATGACCGTGATTATATTGCTGATGCAGATAACGTCATCATGGAGCAAAGCCCGCGCGGAGCGCGTTTGCTAATTCGCACGTCTGCGTTAGCTGTGCTCGTTCTCATTCTGTGGGCCGCTTTTGCCAAAATTAATGAAGTAACCAAAGGCGATGGTCGAGTAATTCCATCGAATGAACTGCAAGTGATACAAAGCCTAGATGGCGGCATGGTTAAAAGCATTTTGGTGCAAGAAGGACAAGCGGTTAAGAAAGGCGATCTGCTGATTACCATCGACTCAACCCGTTTTGAATCATCGCTCAACGAAGGTCGTGCGCAGTATTTATCATTGCGAGCCAAAGCCGCGCGTCTTGATGCGATTGCCAATGGCAAGCAATTTGAAATGCCTGAGGAAGTCGAAAAAGAAGCGCCCGACATCGCGATGCAAGAGAAAATGCTGTACCAATCCAAAATGGCCGAACTGGATGCCAGCATGGGCGTAGCACGGCAACAGCTCAATCAACGCTCGCAAGAACTCAATGAAGTACGAACCCGTCGTGAGCAAGCATCTCAAGGCTACCAGCTCACCAAAAAAGAATTGGATGCGACACGGCCATTACTCAAAAGCGGCGCGGTGTCTGATGTTGAAGTTTTACGGTTAGAACGTGATGTATCTCGCTACAAAGGCGAGATGGACGGGGCCTCTGCGCAGATACCCCGCATTCAATCGTCTATCGCTGAAGCGGGTCGAAAATCTCAAGAAGTTGACCTCATGTTCCGCAATCAAGCTCGCACCGAATTGGCAGAAACATCAGGCAAATTAGGCAGTCTAACCCAAGGCAATTTAGGGTTGGCCGATCGTGTCAAACAATCAGAGATTCGTTCCCCGATGAATGGAACAGTGCAACAATTGTTTGCCAATACCGTGGGTGGCGTTATCCAACCCGGCAAAGATATTATCGAGATCGTTCCTGCAGGAGAAAGTTTACTCCTCGAAGCAAAAGTACTCCCCAAAGACATTGCGTTCTTGCGTGCAGGGCAACCCGCATTGGTGAAATTTTCTGCCTATGATTTTTCCGTTTATGGTGGTCTTGAGGCAGAAGTCGTCAACATCAGCGCCGACACCGTCAAAGATGAAAAAGGCAACGCGTTCTATTTAGTTCGAGTCAAAACGAAAAACAGCTTTTTGCAGAAAGACGGTAAACGCTTACCGATTATTCCTGGCATGATGGCGGAGGTCGACATCCTAACGGGCAAGAAAACGATTCTGTCTTATTTGATCAAGCCGGTACTGCGCGCTAAATCCTCTGCATTGACTGAACGATGAGCCAAATCATTTATTTTTATACCAGCGACGCTGGTTTACTTCGACACTGGCAAGCCACGTTTGACCACGTGGAACCGGTCACCCAAGAATGCGTCACACAGCAGCGACAGCATTGTCATCGTCGACAGCCAATACCCCGATTTACCAGCTTAGGACAACCCAATTTGGACGCGCCGCATGGCGCATCAACGCGTGATTGTCGTTAACACGAATCCAAGCGACGAAGAAGGCTACGCCGCACTACTTGCGGGAGCCGCCTACTGCCATGCCGCGGCACCGAAAGAACTCCTACAGCAAGTCCTCAGCACTGTCAGCTCAGGCGAAATCTGGGCTGGCCGCAGTTTAGTCATGCGTTTACTGAAGGCAGTAAACCAGCTTCCCGCCAAAATTGATCCGCTGACTGGCTTATCTGAACGTGAACGCGAAGTCGCCTATCTAGCCGCACGCGGGCAAAGCAATAAAGAAATCGCCCGCACACTCAACATCACCGAGCGCACCATCAAAGCCCATCTCAGCGCTTGCTTTGAAAAACTCAACATTAGCGATCGCGTACAGCTCACACTCAAAGTCAACGGCATCAGTTAAAAAACAGCCAACTGTAACTTTAGTACAGTCGAAATTTTCATTCGGCACGTGTAAACTCTGCCTTAGTTAAAACTAACCTAGGTTTGCATCATGGCATCGCAACATAGCATCACCGCACCCTCAAATAGCCAGCAGAAAATCCTTGTACTTGAAGGTCGCGGTCACGTTAAAGATGTCAATGGTCGACTCAATCCACTCGAAGCTGGGATGACCCTTGTGAAGGGACAAGTGGTTGTCACTAATGCACATGAATACCTTATCGTCCAATCCCCTAGTGGGCAAATTACTCATCTGAATGCAGACAACACCGTATTCATAGACGAAAACCTAACTCCGACACCCAAGACTGCCAATACAGACCAACCTAGTCTCGATCCCATCATTGATGCACTGAAAAGTGGCCAAGATTTATCCATCGAACTCGAAGCGACCGCAGCAGGGTTCAATGCAGGGGCAAGTAATAACGAGGGAAATGGCTTTGTTCGTTTAGAACGAATCAATGAGCAATTAAACCCAGTACAGTTTGATTTGTCATTAAGTCAAGCCACCACAAATTTTAATCAATTCAATGAGGCTATTGCAGAACCTCGCTTAATTATTGAACTTGCC
>CAUPHX010000299.1:0-4149 GCA_963511125.1 uncultured Deefgea sp.
AATGGCAAAGCGCAGCAACGCTGGCTGGCGGGCGATTTAGCCAAACGCGCCGCTGCCATTATTGGCGACGACTTTGTCAATTCCGGCATCGCCGTTGACGAAGGCTTTGGTAATTTGCGTTTGCACGGCATTACCGGCTCGCCCACCCTTGGAAAAACCAACCGCGAAGCGCAATATTTCTTCGTGAATGGCCGTTTTATTCGCGATAAAGTGGTCATGCACGCGCTACGCGAAGCGTATCGCGATGTGTTGCATCACAATCTACACGCCTCATTTTGCTTGTTCTTGGAAATGGATCCCGAGGGTGTCGATGTCAACGTGCATCCAACCAAAATCGAAGTGCGCTTTCGCGAAAGCCAAGCGATTTATCGCTTTTTGATTACCAGCCTCTCCAAAGCACTGGCCAAAACAAAAGCCGGGACTATGCCTGAGGGTATTGATACAGAGACAGGAGAAATTATAGCCTCCGTCGCAATACCCGAAGGTGGCTCTAACAGTACAAATTACAAGCCACAAGATTACGCGCAAATGGCCTACCGCCAGCAGCATATCCCACTCGCCCCAGCCGTTGGTGAAGGGATGAAAGTCTACGAAACGATGTTTGGCGATTTACGAGCCAATAAAAACAATGAATCTGAAGTCAAAGTCGAAGCAGATTCGGCGGGGATGAGTTATTCCTTTGGCGCGGCATCGACTTCCACACCCCCTATTGGCGGCGCAGGCGCATTCAACGGCGATGCAATTCCTACTCAATCCATCAAAGAAGTGGCACCGTGGACGATGGCCGCCAGCCACATCCAACGTGCGGCGACACCGGCCTTACCTGCCACCGATGAAAATGGCATTCCACCGCTCGGCTTCGCCCTCGGCCAGTTGCATGGGATTTACATCCTCAGCCAAACCGTCGAAGGGCTCATCGTCGTCGATATGCACGCCGCGCATGAACGCGTGGTGTATGAAAAACTCAAAACGGCGCTTGATTTGGCAGAAATGCCGATGCAGCCTTTGCTGATTCCACACGTATTCAGTGCCGATAAATTTGACGTGGCGACTGTCGAAGATTTTGGCGAACAATTAGCCGAATTGGGGCTAGAAATCTCGGTTACATCACCAACGCAGCTTTCCGTTCGCGCCGTACCGATGCTGCTGCAAGGCAGTAATCCGGTTGAACTGGCGCAAGCGATGCTCAGAGACATCCGCCAAGTCGGCGTCTCGCAAGTGTTATCAGGTCGCCGCAACGAACTACTCGCGACAATGGCCTGCCACGGTTCCGTCCGCGCCAACCGCGCACTCACCATCCCAGAAATGAATGCGCTGCTGCGCGAAATGGAAGTGACTGAGCGATCTGGCCAATGCAACCACGGCCGCCCAACTTGGTTCCGCTTAACCATGAATGATCTCGATAAAATGTTTATGCGGGGGCAGTAATGGGTAGCATCTTGCTCATTAAATTACTCATTGGTCCAAGTTTAATTGCCGCAACTAGTTTAGCTGGGCAGCGCTGGGGACAAAGAATCGCGGGAATACTGGCTGGATTACCCAGTGTCGCACTCGCTCTTGTAGCAGTTATTTGGTTAGAACAAGGAGAACAATTTGCACGAGTAATGATTCACGCCGCACCAATTGGTCTCATTGCCAACTCACTGTATATGCTTGCTTTAGCCTTTATTAGCCAGCATTTCCGTTGGCCAATGACAATGTTAGTTGCGACAAGCGGCTATTTTTTAGTTGCTAATTTGATTAGCGTACTGGAACTAACAAAAATAAATTACATGGGTATATACACTCTAGCTATTCTTGCCATAACTTATCTGGCAATACCCATGCACACAACTACAAGTATCTCTAAGAAATTACCCAACAGTGAATTACTCATCCGGATGGGTATCTCTGTGTTATTGATTCTTAGCATCAGCTTAATCGCACCTTTATTTGGGGGTGATTACATCGGCATATTAACTGGTTTTCCAATTGCAGGAGCTGTTCTTCCAGCCTTTACATTGGCACTCTTGGGACGGGATGCATTGCTCAAACAACTGAAAGGATTTATGTTGGGTTTATTCGGCTTTGCCATTTGCTTTTTAATTTGGCCGATTTGGATTTCAGCTTATGGCTTTGCTGCAATAATTCCTGCACTAATCCTCGCAGTCATATGTACTGCTAGTCTTAATTATTTATTAAATCGCAACTTACTAACACGTGCGGCCTAAACATGAATCAACACCCACCCGCCATTTTCATCATGGGACCAACCGCAAGCGGAAAAACCGCAGCAGCGATGCATTTATTGGAATCGGGCCTACCCGTTGAGCTCATTTCAGTCGATTCAGCCTTGGTGTTCAAAGACATGGACATCGGCACTGCCAAGCCCACAAAAGCTGAACTCGCACGTGCGCCGCATCATTTAATCGACATCATCGCCCCGACCGAAGTGTATTCCGCTGCGCAATTTCGTCTCGACGCCTTAGCATTGATGGCTGACATCACCGCACGCGGCAAAGTGCCGGTATTGGTCGGCGGCACGATGTTGTATTTCAATACCTTGCAGCAAGGCATGCATGACTTACCCACCGCAGACGCCGAGCTGCGCGCTCAACTGCACGCCGAAGCTGATTTAATCGGCTGGCCCGCGATGCACGGCAAACTCGCTGTACTCGACCCAATCACCGCAGCGCGTTTAGAGCCGACCGATACCCAACGAATAGAACGAGCGCTTGAAGTTTGTATTTTGTCGGGTAAAGCCATGTCGGCCATATTGGCTGAGCCTGCTAGAGAAATACTCCCCTACAATTTATTAAAAATCGCCCTCGTGCCGAGCGACAGAGCCGTGTTGCATCAACGGATTGCACTGCGCTTTGAGCAAATGCTGGAAGGTGGCTTATTCGACGAAGTACGCATGCTGCGAGAGAAATACCCACTCAGCCTCGACCTACCTTCAATGCGCTGCGTCGGCTACCGCCAAGCTTGGGAATATTTAGAAGGTGAAATCGATCTAAAAACCTGCCGCGAGAAAGGCCTCGCCGCGACACGGCAACTGGCGAAACGGCAATTGACTTGGTTGCGGGGGATGGCTGATTTGACTACACTCGATTGTGTTGCAACAGAAACCTCACACGAAGTAATGCATCATCATGTAATGCACGTCACAAAAAATAACAAATAAAACAAGGTAAAGTAATAAATAAGAAAGAACTAGGGTTTTCCCTGGTACCATGAGCGTTAGCGCAATAAGCGCATTTTGATACTCACAAATCATCGGGAAAAAAATGAAACTCACTCACTTCGCTTTAGCATTGGGCACAGTATTAACGCTCGGAACTGCGCAAGCCGCAATTATTGATTTTAATGAACTGAGCCACAGCTCCGATCATATATTTATTAATCCATACACCTCAAATGGATTCTTAGTTAGTAATAGCAATAATTCTAATAGTGCACTTGGTGTGTGGGGA
The DNA here is from genome assembly GCA_963511125.1 of uncultured Deefgea sp. Lineage (GTDB taxonomy): Bacteria > Pseudomonadota > Gammaproteobacteria > Burkholderiales > Chitinibacteraceae > Deefgea. Next base: position 3,453 of record CAUPHX010000299.1, read on the forward strand.
AAAAACAATGGCTATCAAGCCGACCAAGGAAACGCAGCGGTTTTCGTAAACCACGGCAGCACAACCACAACACTAACCAGCGCTCGCAATCTAGCATTTAACTTCTCATCGATTGACCTTGCTGATGTATACAATAGCGGCCGCAGTAGCACGGTTGAATTTAGTTTCTTAGATCTTGCAAATAATACAAATACGCAAAGTGTAACGCTTGACTCATTGCGTGGATTGCAAACTTTTACATTCAATAAGAGCAACCTTAAAAGTGTGTCTTGGAAAACTGTATCAGGCGATGGTGGCTGGAATCAATTCGACAATATCAACGTTGCCCCAGTTCCAGAACCAGAAACCTACGCTTTGATGGGTATGGGTTTGGTAGGTTTATTGGCAGCACGTCGTCGTAAAGCAAAACAAGCTTAATTCGCAAGTAATAAGCTGAAATGAAAATGGCACCGTCTGTGCCATTTTGTATTTATACGCATCGCCAATATTAAGCTTTAAACATCGGCAAACACGGCGATTCAACCGACCAGATCCACGCACCGTAATCGGGTAGGCCATCGACATAGTAAAGTGGACCCCAGAGTCCAGACAATTATTCATCTAATTTAAGAGGGTGTCGCCTCTACTACAGCGGATTGGCGCTGCCCCATTTCTTCGCTTGAAGATTCCTGTTTCTCTGCTTTTTTGTCACTAAAAT